>NZ_JABXEP010000002.1:0-140648 GCF_013372605.1 Myxococcus sp. AM009 | reverse complement strand
TCCTCGCTGCGCGTGATTCCGTTGATGGCGCTGGAGCGCCAGCGACCACGCGCCGAAGCCCAGCGCCGCCAGGGAGATGGTGGTGATGACCTGCACCACGTTCTCAATCAACTCCGCGCGGGCGATGACGGAGAAGGCCAGCTGGCGCTCCAGCGCCATCAACGGAATCACGCGCAGCGAGGACAGGAACAGGCCCAGCGCCAGCGCCCACACCATGGGCACCGCGCCGTCGCCCAGCGCGTAGCCTCGCGTCAGTTGGGGAGCCAACAGGCAGACGGAGGCCACCACGACGGCGGTGAGCGCCTGGTGGCACCAGAAGATGGTGAAGGTCTCATCCCGCGTGGGCTCGTGCGGCTGGCGGACCAACGCCGCGCTCAGGCCCAGGTCACCCAGGAACACGCCCAGGGAGGCCGCGTAGGACACGATTCCAAACAGGCCGTAGTCCGACGGGAAGAGCAGCCGGGACAGGAACAGCGCGCTCACCACGCGCAGCCCCTGGGACGCCACGGTCCGGGCCGCCAGGACGAACATGCCCTTCAGGGCACGCGCCTTCACTTCGACGGAGGTGGCTTCAGGCGCTGCGGTCGCGTTCATGGGGCGGGGCGGCCCGCTCCGGGCAGCATGGACAGGGGAAATGCTACCGACAGCGCCCAGGGCCTACAAGCAACGCGCGTTCCCCGCACGGCGGGAGGTCCCGCTCGCCTGCCTGGGCACCGCGCCAGGGTTGCCCTTCCCGAAGCGCCAGGGCTACGGTCCGCCCACATGCGCCCCGGTGGAAACATCCTCCAGTTCTTGAAGCGTGAAGTCCTCGTGGGAGAGCATGAGGTGCTTCACCGTACCTTGAAAGAGGCGCTGGTCGGCACCTGCGACAGCGTGCTGGACATCGGCTGTGGCTCGCGCTCGCCGCTCCACAGCTTCTCGCACCTGCTCCCGCACACGGTGGGCGTGGATGGCCACCCCACCAGCATCGAGCGCAGCCGGGCCGCGGGCATCCACCGCGAGTACCACTGCATGGACCTGATGGAAGCGGGCCAGCGCTTCGGTCCGAAGAGCTTCGACGCCGTCGTCGCGCTGGACGTCATCGAGCACTTCGACAAGCCAGACGGCTTCCGGCTGCTGGAGATGATGGAGTCGCTGGCGCGCAAGCGCGTCATCATCTTCACGCCCAATGGCTTCCTGCCCCAGGACGAGTGGGACGACAACGTCCACCAGGTGCACCGCTCCGGCTGGGAGGTCTACGACTTCGAACTGCGCGGCTACCGCGTCACCGGCATGAGCGGCTGGAAGCCCCTGCGCGGCGACTATGCGCTGCCGAGCGTCCGGCCCTTCCGCCTGGGCAGCCGCCTGTCCATCCTCACCGAGCCCTTCGCCACGCGCTGGCCGCGTCACGCCTTCCAGCTCCTCGCCATCCGCGACATGGACGTGTCCTGACGCCGCGCCATGCCTCCTTCACGCACCGCGCCCGCGTGGCACGTCCTCACCGGCGAATACCCGCCGCGGCCCGGCGGCGTCGGTGACTACACCCGGCAACTGAGCCGCGCGCTGGCTGGCACCGGGCAGGAGGTCCACGTCTGGGCGCCCGGAGAAGGCGGTGTCCGCGAAGAGGACGGCGTCACCGTGCACCGTGCCCCTGGCCTCCTGACGCCCAAGGGGCTGCCCGGCCTGTCGCGCGGGCTGGATGCGTGCCCGGGGCCCCGGCGACTGCTGCTCCAGTACGTCCCCCATGCCCTGGGGCTGAAGGCGATGAATGTCCCCTTCTGCGCGTGGTTCGCCGCGCGGCGGCACGACGCGCGCTGGGTCTACATCCACGAGGCGGTGCATCCGTGGAGCCCGCGCGGCCCCTGGCGCCACCACGTCCTGGCGGGCGCCACGCGGCTGATGGTGCGCCTGGTGGCGAGCGCCGCGGACCGCGTCTTCCTGTCCATTCCTCAGTGGGCGGAGCACCTGCCCGCTCGCGTCCGGCCCCATGCCGCCTGGCTACCGGTTCCCAGCAATCTGCCCGTCACCGTCTCCAGCGACGCCGTGGACGCGCTCCGCGCGGAGCTTGGTGAGGGGCCCTGGCTGGGACACTTCGGCACCTTCGGGCGTCTCACCGCGGAGCCCCTGGAGGCCGCGCTGGTGCCGTTGCTGCGTCGCGATGGAACGCGCGGGGCGATGCTGCTGGGCCGGGGCAGCCGCGCCTTCGTCGAAGGCCTGGAGACACGCCATCCCGAGTTGCAAGGCCGGCTCGTGGCCAGGGACTCGCTCGCGCTCGACGAAGTGGCGGTGCACCTGGCGGCGTGTGACGCACTCCTGCAACCCTATCCGGACGGCGTGAGCACGCGGCGCACCACGGTGATGGCGGGGCTGGCGCTCGGCCTCCCCGTCGTCACGAACACGGGGCACCTCACGGAGCCCCTGTGGCGCGAGCAGGGCGCGGTCGCCCTGGCGGAGGGCACGGCGCCCGCCGCCCTGGTGGAGCGCGCCGAGGCGGTGTTGTCGCTCGCGGACGCCGGGCGAAAGCTGGGCCAGCACGCCGCCCGAATCTACCGCGAGCACTTCGCGCTGGAGCGCACGGTGGAAGCCCTGCTGCGCGCCGGCCCGATATGACGCCCCGCCACGCGACGACCCGGACCGCGGCCCGGCTGGCGCTGCTCATGGATCCGCGCGAGGAGGGCTGGCCCAGCATGGACCTGGTGGGCGAGGCCCTCATGGAAGCACTGGCCGCGCATCCCTCCGAGGTCCACGCGACGGCCGTGCGCCCCGTCATGCCCGCGGTGCTGCGGCGGCTTCCCCGCGTGGGCGCGCGCAACGCGGCGTTCAACGCGGACCGGCTCCTCACCCGCTTCGGCCTCTACCCGGGCCGCGCGCTGCTTGCTCGGGGCCGGTACGACGCCTTCCACGTCGTGGACCACACCTACGCGCAGCTCGTCCACGCGCTGCCCGCGTCGCGCACCGGTGTCTACTGTCATGACCTGGATGCGTTCCGCTCCGTGTTGGAACCCCACCGAGAGCCGCGCCCCGCGTGGTTCCGCGCCATGGCCCGCGCCCAGCTCGCGGGGCTGGAGCGCGCGGCCATCGTGTTCCACAGCACCCAGGCGGTGCGCACGGAGCTGCTCGCGCACGGCGTGGTGCCGGAGTCGCGGCTCGTCTGGGCGCCGTATGGCGTGTCCCCCGAATACCGCGCGGAGCCCACGCCCGGAACGCCCGACGCGAGCGACGCCGTGCTCTCACCGCTGAGGGGGCGGCCCTACCTGCTCCACGTCGGCAGCGCGATTCCTCGCAAGCGCCTGGATGTCCTCTTCGCGGTGTTCGCAGCGCTTCGCGCGCGCTACCCGGAGCTTCGGTTGGTGCAGCAGGGTGGGGCGCTGAACGACACCCAGCGCGCGCAGGTGGAAGCGCTGGGCATTGGCGATGCGGTGCTTCAGCCTCCTCGACAGGAGCGGTCCACGCTCGCGGACCTCTACCGGCGCGCGTCGGCCGTGCTGGTGACGAGCGAGGCGGAGGGCTTCGGCCTCCCCGTCATCGAGGCGCTGGCCTGTGGCGCGCCCGTGGTGGCCAGCGACCTGCCCGTGCTTCGAGAGGTCGGAGCAGAAGCCTGCACCTACTGCCCCGTGGGGGACGTCCCCGCCTGGGTGGACGCCGTGGCGTCGCTGCTCACCGGCCAAGGCGCGCAGCCCTCGCGCGAGGCACGGCTGTCGCGCGCCGCGCGCTTCACCTGGGCCGCGCATGCCCGCACGGTGCTGGACGCCTACCTGCGGGTGCTGGGGGCCTCCGCGCCTTGAGGCCGGTGCCCCCAGCCAGACGACGTGGACACGCCCGCGTTCACCACGAGAACTCGGCGTGCGGCGGCGTCGGATGTCCTTCAGACCCCCGTGACGCGCCTTGACCCGGGAGGAGGTGTTTGCTTCGGTCCAGCCGCCGTGCGCGTCCTCTTCCTCAATCCCGTGGGCATCCTTGGCGGAGCCGAGCGCGCGCTCCTGGATTTGATGGCGTGTCTGAAGCAGCAGGACGCGACGCTGTCACTCCACCTGCTGGCGGGGACGGCGGGGCCGCTGCTCGACGAGGCGCGCGCCCTGGGCGTGGACGCGCGACTGCTGCCGCTGCCGGAGCAACTGTCCACCCTGGGTGACAGCGCGCTCCGAGGACACGGTCCGCTGGAGGCGCTGCGCTTCGCCCGCCGCCTGGCACCCGCGCCCGGCCACCTCGCGGACCATGGACGCGCGCTCCGTCGCGACGTGGCGGAGGTGGGCCCCGACCTGGTGCATTCCAACGGCATCAAGACGCACCTGCTCAGCGCCGCCACCGCCGGGCTGCCCCTGAAGCGGGTGTGGCACATCCATGACTTCCTGGGCGAGCGGCCCCTGGTGCGCCGCGCACTGAGGCTCCTGTCGCCGCTCGCGTCGGCGGCCATCGCCAACTCGCGGGCGGTGGGCGACGACGCGCGCGACGTGCTGTTCCGGGTGCCCGTGCACGTCGTCTACAACGGCGTGGACACCGCGCACTTCTCTCCCGGGCCCGCGGAGGGCGCGAAGTTGGACCTGCTGGCCGGGCTGCCCGTGGCCCCCAGCGGCACCCTCCGCGTGGGGCTGGTGTCCACCTATGCCCGCTGGAAGGGGCAGGATGCCTTCCTCGAGGCAGCGGCGACGCTGACGCGCCTGCACCCCGCCCTGCCCGTGCGCTTCTATCTGGTGGGCGCGCCGCTGTACCAGACGCCCGGCTCGCAGTTCTCCGAGGACGAGCTGCGCAGGCTCATCGCTTCGCGAGGGATGTCCGCGCGCGTGGGCCTGGTGCCGTTCCAGTCCCATCCGGCCTCCGTGTACCGGGCCCTGGACGTCTTCGTCCACGCCAGCACCCGCCGGGAGCCCTTCGGACTCACCATCGCGGAGGCGCTCGCCTGCGGGCGGCCCGCCATCGTCTCCAGCGCGAGCGGGGCGGCGGAGGCGCTCACGGACGGCGTGGACGCGCTGCTGATACCTCCGGGCGACGTCCACGCGCTGGTCCAGGCGCTGCGCGCCCTGCTGGAGGACCCGGCCTTGCGAGCACGGCTGGGCACGGCCGCGCGCAGCACCGTGGCGGCGCGGTTCTCGCGGGAACGCTATGCCAGCGAGGTGCTCACCCTGTATCGAGCGCTCGCGCGGAGCGCTCCCCTCCCTGAAGGCCGTGGAGCGCCCATCCCTTGAAGCAGTCACGCCGGCTCATCACGCTCTCCCACTCCTACGTCGTCGGCCTCAATCGGCGCCTCGCCAACGAGATGGCGCGCGTGGGCGCCGGTGAATGGGACGTCACCACCGTGGCCCCCCGCTTCTTCCACGGCGACCTGAGCCCGCTGGCGCTGCGGCTCGAAGCCGACGAGCCCGCCAGGACGGAAGGCGTGCGCGCGTTCTTCAGTCGCTCGCTCCACACCTTCCTCTATGGCCCGGAGGTGCGCGCCCACCTCGCGCGCGGCGCGGACCTGGTGCACGTGTGGGAAGAGCCCTATGTGCTGGCCGGACTGGAGCTGGCGCTGCTCACCCCGCGACACGTCCCGCTTGTCTTCTGCACCGCGCAGAACCTGCCCAAGCGCTACCCGCCGCCCTTCGCCCAGGCGGAGCGCTTCGTCGTCCAGCGGTCCGCGGGCTGGGTGGCGTGGGGTGAAAGCGTGCGAGACAACCTCCTCACCCGGCCTGGCTACGCGGAGCGTCCCGCGCGCGCCATTCCCATGGGAGTGGACGTGGACCTGTTCCACCCAAACCGCGCCGCGGGCGAGTCCTTGCGACGCGAGCTCGGCTGGGAGACGTCGGGCCCGCCCGTGGTGGGATTTCTCGGCCGCTTCGTCCCGGAGAAGGGTGTCTCCCTGCTGATGGCCGCGCTGGACGCGCTCGACACGCCCTGGCGCGCGCTCTTCGTGGGCGGAGGCCCCATGGAAGGCGTCCTGCGCGACTGGGCGGGGCGACACGGAGACGCGGTGCGCGTCCTCACCGGCGTTCCACACTCGGGCGTGCCACGCGCGCTCAACGCCATGGAGGTGCTCTGCGCTCCCAGTCAGACGACGCCCAGGTGGAGGGAACAGTTCGGCCGCATGCTGGCGGAGGGCTTCGCGTGTGGCGTCCCCGTGCTCGGCAGTGACTCGGGAGAGGTGCCACGCACCATGGGCGACGCGGGCCTCGTGCTGCCGGAGGCGTCCGTGTCCGCCTGGACGCAAGCGCTCTCCGACCTGCTGGAGAGCCCCCAGCGCAGAGCGGAGCTGGCCACACGCGGAAGGGAGCGCGCCGTCACCCGCTTCTCGTGGCCCGTGGTGGCCAAGGCCCACCTGGACTTCTTCACCGAGGTGCTGGAGCGGCGCGGCTAGCGAGGCAGGCGCCTCAGCCCTCGCGCTCCACCACGTCCACGATGGCCTGGGCCATGGTGTCCCACGTCCGCGCCCGGAGCGACTCCGACAGCGCGGCCACATGGGGCGCCCAGGCCGCCGCGTGCTCACGCCAGGCCTCCAGGCGCCGCACCAACGCCTCCACGTCCTCCGGCGCGTCCAGCAGCAAGCCCGCCAGCGTCTCCGGGTAGCGCTCCGCCACGCCCGCCGAGCGGCTCACCAGCGCGGGCAGCCCGGCGCACAGCGCCTCGTGGACGTTCAGCCCATACGCGTCATAGCGCGTGGGTGACACCAGCACGTCCGCGGCCGACAGCAGCAGCGGCACGTCGTCACGGAAGCCGAGGAACTGGATGCGCGTCCCCAGGCCCTTGGCCGCCGCTTCGCGCTCCCACGCCTCGCGCTGCGCGCCCGAGCCCACCACCTTGAGGTCCACGCCCCAGTCCGCCCGTGCGCACAGCCGCGCCCAGGCCTGGAAGAGGGTGTCGAAGCCCTTGCGACGGTCTCCCAACGCCCCCACGAAGAGCGCCACGGGCCGGGACTCCGACCAGCCCAGGGCCGCGCGGGCCGCGCGCCGCGCCTCGGGTGAGGCGGGGCGGAAGCGCTCCACATCGCCGCCGAGGTAGATGACGCGCACCCGGGACGCCGGAACGCCCGTGGCCGCCACCACGTCCTCCCGCGTGCGCTCCGAGTTGGCGATGATGACGCGCGCGCGCCGCAGCGCCCGCCGCTCCGAGCGCACGTAGTACCGGTGACTCACGCGGCCCTTGAGCTGGCGCAGCGCGCCGCCCGTGGGCTCGGCGGCATAGGCGCCGTGGACGTAGTGGACCCAGTTGGCCGAGGCCACCGGGCAGTTGCCACCATTGGCCACGACACGCCCTCCCTCCGCGCGGGTGCGCAGCGCCCAGGCGCGCCCCACGGCGCTCAGTATCGGTTCGCCGAGCAGATAGGCATTGGCGGGCTTGGGCACGCGCACGAAGCGCACGTTGGGATGGCGCAGCAGGACGTCCGCCACCCGGTGTGCCACCAGCCGCACGGGGTGCCCCTGCTTCGCCAGCCAGAGCGCCAGCGCCAGGTTCGCCCGGTCCATGCCGCCGGTGTCGACGAAGTCACCGGCGATGAGCGTGTACGGTCTTCGCATGGGACAAGGCGCCGAAGAGCGCCGCGTTGAGCAACCAGAACTCCATGCCCGTCTGGCTCATGAAGAACGGATAGCTGAAGGTGAGCGCCAGGGCGCCCAGGTTGTACGCGAAGAGGACGCTGCCCCACAGCCAGAACTCGCTCCGCGGACCATCCCGACTGAGGGCGACCTGGAAGGCCCACAGCAACGACATCAGCAGGCCCAGCGGGTAGAGCAGCACGCCCAGGATGCCGCCGTCGTAGACCCAGGCCGTCCACTGGATTTCCGCCCACAGCGACGGGCGCTCGCGGTCGCTGTTGTCACCGAAGTAGGCATTCATCATGCCGTAGCGACCCAGGCCCGCGCCCAGCGGATACTCAGGCAGCACGTCCGCGAAGGTGCCCGTCAGGAAGTAGCCGCGGTTGCGGTGGTACACCTCATCGGGGCTCGACTCGAAGAGCGAGGACCAGCGATTCATCACCGTGTCGCCGCCCACCGCCACGGCCCAACCGAAGGTGGCCACGCCCGCGGTGCCCACCACCGCCAGCAGCGTCAGGAACCGCCCCACGCGGCCACTCAGCAGCAGCACGCCGGCCAGGGCCACCAGACACACCACCAGCATGACGGCGGTGGCGCGCACCTGGGACAGGTAGATGCCGAAGAGCCCCACCAGGATGCCGCCCACGCTCAGCGCGCGCGTCAGCCCACGCCGGGACGACAGCAGGAAGCCGCCGCCCAGCAGCACCGCGTAGAAGCCGCCAGTGGAGGCGCCGCCCGGGATGTCCGTCAGACCCATGGGCCGGAACACGCGCACGCCGTCCGCTGTCTCGAACTGGAGGCTGCTCACATAACCTTCACCCTGGCCCTGCACCGCGGACGACAGCGCGGGCTGGAAGCGGCCGGGGAAGTAGACCTGCAGCACGCCCACACCCGCGCTGGCCGCGTTGAAGAAGAAGAGCAGCGCGAGCGTGCGACGGAACGTCTTCGGGTCGATGGCCAGCCGGGTCACCCACAGCAGCGGCGCGGCGATGGCGAGCTGGATGCCCAACTGCGCCAGCGCCGCCAGCGGGGCACCGGTGCCAGGATTGAAGAACTGGAGCGTGGTGACGCCCAGCGCGGCCAGGACGAAGGGAAGCGCCGGGTGCTTCAGGCTCGGTCCCCGCACCAACGCCAGCAGCGCCAGGCTGACGCCGAAGGCCAGCACACGCACCGCCACCCGGAGCGGCGCGATGGCCTCCACCAGCAGCGAGAGCTGGCAGCAGATGAGCAGACCGACGAAGAGCGGCACCAGCCGGCCTGATGCCAGCAGGCCGCCGTCCATGCGCGCACCTCGAGCGGCGGGATGCGTGAGCGCGGCCCCCTCCGAAGCCGCCTCCTGCACGGCCCCCGGCGCGCGGCGCACGTACCGGCGCTTCAGCGCGCCGGGGCCCTGGAGCTGGGGGGCCCTCACACCGGCACCGCCTGCTCGGCCAGCGCGCGCAGCGCCTCCTCCATCCCGCGAAGGAAGCCCCCCGCATCGCTCAGCGCCGCGGCACGCGCGGGCCCCGCCGCGCCCAGCCGGACGCGCGCCTGGGGGTCCTCGATGAGCCGCCTCAGGGCCAGGGCCAGTGACTCCGGCTCCGGGTGGACGAACACCCCGCAGGAGGCATCCACGATTTCCAGCGCGCCCCCCATCGGCGTGGTCACCACGGGAAGGCCCGCCTGGAGCGCCTCCACGAAGACCAGACCGAACGCCTCTGGCAGCAAGTTGGGATGGCAGTGGATGTCCGCGGCGCGGAGCAACCGCGACACGTCCGAGCGCTGCCCCAGGAACCGCAGCCGTCCCTCGATGCCCAGATGCCTCGCCTGCGCCCGCAGCCCCTCCAGATAGACTTCCTCATCCGGCCGCTGCGCGCCGCCAGCGAACCAGGCGCGCCAGCCCGGCACCGCCCGCAGCCGGCCCAGCGCCTCCAGCAACAAGCGCTGGCCCTTCCGCTCCTGTATCCGGCTGGCGTGGAAGATGACGGCGTCCCCTTCGGCGGCCCCCAGCTCCTCGCGCACGCGCGCGCGCTCGGACGCCTCCAGCCTGGGCGGCGGCAGGGGCAACGGACAGTGCGTCACGCGCCAGGGCACCTGGGGATAGACGGACGCCAGTGTGCCCGCGGTGAAGCGGCTGTTGGCCAGCACCAGGTCGGGCGGCGTGACGCGCGCCCACCGGTCCACCCAGTGCCGACCGGACAGCGCGTCATGCTGGAAGAGGACCAGGGGAACGCCCACCGCGCGAACCGCCGGCCCGAACAACGCCTGAGGCCAGAGGGAATGGCAGAGGACCGCGTCAAAGCGCCCCGAGCGAAGCAGCGCGCGCAGCACCCTCCGCGCGTGCCACACGGACCAGGGACGGCGGGTCCGCACGGGGCCCAGCAGGTGCAGCTCCGCGCCAGCGTCACGCAACTCCGCCGCCAGCCGGCCCTCGAAGCAGAGCGCGAAGGCGTGCGACAGCGGCGGGTGCCGGCCCTGCTCGCGCGCCACCGTGTGCAGCAACGTCTCGATGCCGCCGTAGAGGTTGCCGCTGGAGAGGTGCAGCACGCGCAGGGGGCGGCTCATGCATTCCCCGCCAGGCGCTGGGGCACCACGTCGGGCGCCATCCCCGGCGCGGGCCGGCCCAGCGCCTCCGCGTACAGCGACAGGCTGCGCCAGGCCATGACGTCATGCCGGAACTCCGCCACCGCCCGCGCCCGGGCCTCACGCCCCAGCCGCCGCGCCAGCCCGGGCTCCTCCACGAGCCGCCGCGCCGCCGCCGCCAGCGCCGCCGCGTCGCCGACCGGCACCGTCAGCCCCGTCTGCTCGTGCAGGCTCACCCACGCGACGCCCGAGTGCGCAATCGCCGTGTTCAGCACGGGCAGCCCGCTGGCCATGGCCTCCACCTGCGACAGCCCATACGCCTCGCTGCGGGCGTTGCCACAGAACCAGAGCGCGGTGGCCGCGTGCAGCGCGCCGACCAGCGCATCCGGAGGCAGATAGCCCGCCCACGTCACCCGGTCCGCGACGCCCAGCGCGCGCGCGCGGCGTCGGGCCTCCGCCTCCAGCGGCCCCTGCCCCACCACCACCAGCCGCCCGGACACCCGGCGCAGGGCCTCCAGCGCGGTGAACAGGCCCTTGTAGTAGACGAGCCGCCCCACCATGAGCCACAGCGGCGCGCCCGCGGCCTGTGCCCGCCAGTGGGCCTCCGCCTCACGCGCGGCGGCGGAGGGCTGGAGGTACGGCGCCAGGTCGAGCCCCAGCGGCAGCGCCCGCACCTTGCCGCGAAAGGCGCGCAGCAGCGGCGAGCCCGGGACATAGGCCTCGCTGGTGGCCAGCACCCGCCGGGCCCGCGCATAGAGCAGCGCCTCGAAGGGCTTGAAGAGCGCGCCCGCCACCCTCTGCCGGATGACGTCGCTGTGGTGGGTGATGAAGACGGGAGGCAGCCGGCGCACCACGTCCAGGGCCAGCACCCAGGTCGGGTTGGGCGTGTGCAGGTGCACGATGTCCACGCCCCGCGACAACGCGCGGCCCAGCATGCGCGGCAGGTCCGGCATCGCGTCCATGCGCGCGACGGAGGCCAGCCGGCCCAGGCGCGTCACGCGCACCGGTCCGTCCCATGTCTCGCACGTGGGGCTGCGGCCCTGGAACTCGTGGCTGGTGCCCGCGCCGTCCGCGGTGTGGTTGGCGCACAGCACCTCCACCTGCGCGCCGAGCGCCGCCTGGGCCCGCGCCAGCGTCTGGACGTGGGCTTCCATGCCGCCCGACGCGGGGGGATAGAACTTGCCCAGGTGCAGCACTCGCGGGCCCCCGCCCGCTGATGGCGCGTTCACGACTGCGCCACCCCATCCTTGGCGTCTTCCGCGTACTGCCCGTAGCCCTGGTAGGCCAGATACGAGTCACCGTAGCGCGGCGCCGACAGGTCCACGTCGTTGAGGATGGCGCCGTACATGCGCGCCTGCACGTCCGCCAGCGAGCGCAGCGCGCGCCGCGCCGACTCGCGGTTCGTCTTGGCCGCCTTCAGCACCAGCACCACGCCGTCGCACTTCGTGGCCAGCACCGCCGCGTCCGCCACCGCGTTGATGGGCGGGCTGTCCAGGATGACGCGGTCGAAGCGCTCGGAGGCGGCCTTCAGCAGGTCCGTGAAGGCCTGGGTGTGCAGCAGCTCCGCCGGGTTGGGTGGCAGCGGTCCGCACGGCAGCACGAAGAGCCCAGGCACCTCCGTGCTCTTCACCGCCGCGTCCAGCGTGCCCTCGCCCACCACCAGCGAGGAGATGCCCAGCTCGTTGGGCACGCCGAAGGCGCGGTGCAGACGCGGCCGGCGCATGTCGGTGTCCAGCAGCAGCACCCGGTTGCCGCTCTGGGCCATGGCCACGCCCAGGCTGACGCAGGTGGTGGACTTGCCTTCCTGCGGCCCGCTGGACGTCACCACCAGCGTCTTGAACGGGTTGTCCGGCGACATGAACAGCAGGTTCGTGCGGATGGCGCGGCAGCACTCCGCCGCTGTCGACTTGGGTTCGTGGTGGACGTGCAAGTCCCTGTCGCGCAGCGCCTTGCTGGCGTCCAGCTGCGGCATCACGCCCAGGAAGGCCAGCCCCAGCCGCTCCTCCACGTCCGCCTGCGTGGCCACGCTGTTCTCCAGGAGCTCCAGCAGCAGCACCACGCCCAGGCCGGCCAGCAGCCCCATCACCAGCCCCACCGCCAGGTTGCGGCGCACGTGCGGCTTCACCGGCACCACGACGGGCCGCGCCGGGTCCAGCACGCGCACGTTGCTGGTGCGCAGCATGCCCGACAGCTCGATGTCCTTCAGGCGCCTGGCCACCAGCTCGTAGAGGCGCTGGTTGTTGTCGGAGTCGCGCTTGAGCCGGTCGAACTCGATGGCCTTCTTGTTCACCAGGAAGGCCTCCGACTTCTCCGCGTCCAGCAGGCGCACCAGGTTCTTCTCCTGCGCCACCGACTCCGCCAGCGACGTCTCCGCGCCGCGCACCACGTTGCTCAGGCTCTTGAGGAAGTCCTCGCGCACCACCGACAGCTTGCGGTTGCACTCCAGGAGCTTCGGGTGCTCGGACAGGTAGCGCTCCCCCAGCTCCGCGCACGCCACGCGCAGCTCGGTGTAGCTGCGCCGCAGGTCCTGGATGGGCCCCTCCGTGGCGCCCGACAGCGCCTCCGCCCACGTCTCATCCTCCGGAGACGCCTTGCGCAGCCGGTGGATGGCCTCCACCCGCGCCTGCTGGGCGGCGATCTGGATGCGCACCTCGGTCAGCTTCAGGTTGAAGCTGTTGATGCGCTCGCTGACGATGCTCATCCGCGACTCGAGCGACGTGGACAGCATGTCCGCGTCCTTCTTGAAGTCGTAGACAGCCAGCTCGCTCGTCTTGGACTGCGACTCCAGCTCGGACAGGCGAATCTCCAACCAGTCGCGCGCGTCCTCCGTCGTCCGGAGCTTGAGGGCCAGGTTCTCCGCCATGTACGCGGTGGCCACCTCGTTGGCCAGCAGCGCCGCGCGCTTCGCGTCGAAGTCATCCACCGCGACGTTCATCACCCGCGAGTCCCGCGCGGGAATCACCCGGATGCGCGACTGGAGCAGCGCCACCGCGTCCGCGCCCTGCATCGCCTGCAGGCGCGCCTTCTCGTCGGTGACGTGCGCCATGCCCAGGAAGTCCGCGTCCGTGGACAGGCCCAGCTTGTCCACCACCCGGCCCGCCACCGCGCGCGAGGTGATGATCTGACTCTGGGTGGCGTAGTACTCCTTGTTGAACCAGTAGTTGCTGCGCTCCTCGCCCATCACCTCCTTCACTTCGCCATCCAGGAAGCGCGGCGCCATCACGTCGATGATGAGCGAGGCGCTGGCCGAGTACACCTTGGGCTGGCGCAACGTGTGGGCGGCCATGAGCGCCACCACCACCACCGCCACGCCAAGGACGACCCACTTGCGGCGCCACACCGCGCGCACATGCTGCATGAGGCCCGCGGTCGTCAGGCCACCGGCGCCGCCGGCCGGGTCGAAACCGGTTCCATCCACGTCACGTCTCCCTGCCATCCCCAGAGCGATTCCACGGCCTGGCGGCACTCCGCCGACCTTCACCCACACGCTGGGGGACCGCGACGAGCGTGCCGTGTCCCCGCGGGGTTGTCCATTGTTCCGCGGTCGCCTGGACGCCCTCCATCCACGCTGCTTCGCGGGCACTGACGCGCACAGCCGGGCCGCCTGTGCTAGTCAGCCCGGCGTGACGCCACCGCTCTCCTTCGTCCTTCCCTTCTCGCCCGACACCGCGGCCGCCGCCTCCCGCTTCGCCCATGCGTTGCCCCCTGACGCGGAAGTCGTTCTCGCCGGTGAGGGCTCCGTCGACGCCGCCTCCTCGCCCAACGTGCACGTCCTCACGGTGGCTGGCGGCAAGGGAGCGGCCATCCGCGCCGCGCTGGAGAAGGTGTCGGGCGCGGTGACGGTGCTGCAGGACCCTGACACGTCGTATTCGCAGGACGTCTATGACGCGCTGGTGCGCCCCATCCAGGCGGACACCGCGGACGCCGTCTTCGGCCTGCGCACGGCGCAGGGGCTGGCGCCGGAGCTGCTGGCGGACCGGGCCCTGGGCCACGTCACCCGCTTCGTCACCGACGTGCCGCTGACGGACCCGCTCACCGGCCTGCGCGCCTTCCGCACCGAGGCGCTGCGCTCCGTCACGCTCACCAGCGACGACGACGCGGTGGACGCGGAGCTGGTGGTGAAGCTGGCCGCGCAGTTGTTCCGCCTCACCGAGGTGACGCTGCCGCCTGGCGCGGTGCCTCGCCGGACGCCCGCGGCGCACCTGTCCCGGCTCAAGACGCTGGTCCGCTACGCCACGGTGCGTGACGACGCGGACAACCAGCACGAGGGCTACACCACGCTGGAGCGCATGGACGGCGCCGTCCACTACAACCAGTGGCTGGGCCGCCGCTTCCGCGAGCACCTGGGCCGCCGGGTGCTGGAGATTGGCGCCGGCATCGGCACGATTACGCGTGAGCTGGAGTCGGGCCTGGAGCTGCTCATCGCGCTGGAGGTGGACCGCTTCTACGTGGACCGCCTGAAGAACCTCTTCCGCGGCAAGCCGCACATCCGGCCGTACCTGTCCGACGTGGCCCTGGCGGACTGGGAGTCGCTCAAGACGGAGCAGTTGGACACCATCGTCCTCTCCAACGTGCTGGAGCACATCCCGGATGACGCGTCCGCCGTCCGGCGCTTCAAGCAGATTCTGGCACCCGGGGGCCGGGTGGTCATCCTGGTGCCCGCGCTCCAGCAGCTCTTCGGCGCCATCGACGAGGCCGTGGGCCACTACCGCCGCTACACGCCCTCCACGCTGCGCGCGGTGCTGGAGGAGAACGGCTTCCAGGTGGAGACTTTGGAGTGGATGAACCTGGCGGGCCTGCCGGGCTGGTTCGTCAACAGCCGCCTGCTGCGCCGCCGCTCGGTGCCCAAGCTCCAGCTCAAGCTCTACGACACCCTGGCGCCCCTGATTGCGCGGGCGGAGTCGCACGTGAAGCTGCCGGTGGGCATGAGCCTCTTCGCCGTGGCCCGCGCCACCGGGGGCGATGCGTAAGGCATCGCCGCCGCGCGTGACACCCCGGCTGTCCCTTGAATCACAGCCGCCTCTCGAGGCGGCCTCGCCCCTGCGCAGGGCCCCGCCGCCATGAACCCCACGCCCTTGCCCGCCGACGCGCCCCTGGAGCCCAGCGCGGCTCCCACCCCCGAGCGCCAGGCGCTGCCATCCCGAGGCGCGCCCCGCGCGGTGTGGGCCGCCCTGGCGGCGCTGTACGTGTTGCTGTTCCCGTACCACCCGGGCCTGCGCTCGCCCAACGAGCTGTGCCGGCTGTGGCAGACGCGCGCGCTGGTGGAGTACGGCACCCTGCACATCAACCAGGCGCTGCACGACTACGGCAAGGTCGGTGACCTGTCCGTGAAGGACGGGAAGTACTACCCCAGCAAGGCGCCGCTGCTGTCGTTCGCCGCCGTGCCCCTCTACGCCGTGCTGCGCGCGGTGGGCGGCGGCCACCGGCATGCCGTGCCCGAAGTGCCCCTGGTCTTCTTCTCGCGCCTGCTGCTCACCGTGCTGCCCACGCTGGGCCTGCTGTGGCTGGTGCGCCGCTACCTGCGCGCGTCCCTGGAGCCGCTCGTCGCGGATGCGCTCACGGTGACGTACGGGCTGGGCTCGCTGGCCTTCAGCTACTCGCTGCTCTTCATGAGCCACCAGACGACGGCGGTGCTGCTCTTCGCCAGCTTCTACGCGCTGTGGCGCTGCGCGCGTGGCGAATGGCGCGAGCGGGGCTATGTCCTGGCGGGCGCCTTCGCGGGCGCCACCGTGGCCGCCGAGTACACCGGCGCCATGGGCGTGCTCGGCCTGGTGCTGTACGCGGTGCTCACCTTCGCCTTCCAGGACGCGCCCGCGCGTGTTCGCTGGGTGCGTCTGGGCCGGGCCGCGGGGCTGGCCACGCTGGGCGCCCTGCCCTTCCTGGTGGCGCTGATGGCCTACCACCAGGTGACGTTCGGCCACCCGCTGACGAGCGGCTACAAGTACCTCAACGACGCGGGCTACCAGCCCTGGCACCTGGGCGGCTTCCTGGGCATCCGCACGCCGGACCCACGCGCCTTCGCCCTGTCCTTCTTCTCCCCGCTGCGGGGTCTGTTCACCCTGGCCCCCTTCCTCCTGCTGGCGCTGCCGGGGCTGGTGCTCGTGTGGCGCCGCCGGGGCCAGTCGTCGGAGGCCCGCGCGCTGGCGTGGCTGAGCGTGGCCCTGCTCGTGGGCTACACGTACTTCACCTCGTCGTTCTCCTACGACTCGTGGGGCTGGACGACGGGGCCGCGCCACCTCACCGGCCTGGTGCCCTTCCTCCTGCTGCCCGCCGGTCTCTTCCTGGCGCGCTTGCGCTCGGCGGGCCAGGGCGCGTGGGCCCTGGGCGTGGCCGCGCTCCTGTGCGCGGTGTCCATCATCACCACCGGCGTGGCCACCTTCATCAACTACATCCCCGACGATGTCTCCAACGCCGTGGGCGCCCTGGCGCTGCCGCTGCTGCGTGCGGGCTACTTTCCGCCCGGCGTGCTGACCTTCCTGGGGCTGCCGGCGGGACTGGCGGGCGGGGTGATGGGGGCGCTGCTGCTGGGCACCGCCGCCTGGGTCTTCGTCAGCCTGGCGCGGAAGCCCGGCCAGACGTGGCCCGCGGCGCCCGCGCTGGGGGCCTCCCTGGCGGTGCTGCTGCTGCTGGGCGCGGCGCATGGCCTCACCAGCCGGCATGACACCGCGGACCGCAACGCCGTGCGCTTCCTCAAATCCGTCTGGTTGAATGCCCCGGAGCGCGACGTTCCGTTCTGGCCCCGAGGGCGCGGCTGAGACACGACGCTCCGTGTGACTGTCACGGAGCCACCAAGCGTCTCGCCTCCTGGGACGAGCCCCACGGTCCGTCCCACTTTGTCGCTGACTCGCAACTTTTGCGAGGTCCGCAATCCGTGTCGCCTGAGTCCGTGTCAGGCTTCACCCAGGGCCCTGGCCAAGCGGCTGGATGCATTGACCTGGATGCGCCGCGAAAGCGGGCCTGGGGATTGCTGAGACAGACACCCGCGCTTCCCTGCTGCCCTTCATGGCAAGGAGTCCCTGGTGCGCTGTCATCCGACCCGCAAGCCCGCACACGCCCCTGGCGCGCGGAGAGGTTTCACGCTGCTGCTGGCGCTGGGGCTCATCGCGCTCGTCACCGCGGGCGTGCTCGTGTCCCTCCGCGCGGTGACCACGGAGAGCGTGCTCCAGTCCCATGAGCGCCGCTCGCGGGAAGCCCTGTTCGCCGCCGAGGCGGGCATGGCCGAGGGACGCGCCGTCGTCCTGGCGATGATGAACAACCCCGTCTCGGGAGGCGTTGGCAGCTACAACCAGGACGTCCTGCCGCGCCTGCAAGTCGTGGCCGAGCAGGGCTTGCCCGACGTCGCCGCGGGCGGCGTGCCCTGGCGGGAGCTCATCCCCCAGACGCCCTACACGCTGGCGCGCGGCACGGCCGTCGACGACGCCGTGACGGGCGCCTCCGTTGAAATCAACGACGTGGAGGGCGAGCCCATCCGCGCCTATCCGGAGGCCCGCGGCGTCTCCTTCCGCGTCTTCGTCGTGGAGGACGACGACGACGCCGACCGCAACGCCGACGCCAACGGCCGCATCTGGCTGGTGTCCGTGGGCGAGGTCCAGCCCCCGGGCCCGGGCCTCCCCTACCGCACCATCGTCCGCTCACTCCTGGAGCACAGCAGCACCCAGGGAGGGCTCACGTGCAGCTACGGCACGAAGATGGGATGCCGTGGCACCGGCACCTCCAGCAGCGGCCTTCCCACATTCTGATCTCCACGCCTTCAACCGCACTCCGTTGCACCTGAATCGGGCGGCCCTGAAGCACTGGCCGCCAGGGGGGACATCATGCGCTGGACTCGAACCTGGATGGCCGCGGTGGCAGTGGCCGCCGCGGGAGCCGTGCTCGCCCAAAGTCCCGGCGGCGACACGGGCAGTGGCGGCGCGGATGGCGGCGCCAGCAGCCTCGCGCTGTGCATCGACACCACGGACCAGGACAAGCAACCCGACTTCAGCAGGGACGCGGGCATCCCCAGCGCCATCATCGTCACGGACGACGACCCGCCCAAGCTGCGGCTCAACACCAACCTCAACGTCCTGGACCCGGAGAAGATCATCCTGCCCTTCGAGCAGGAGCTCACCGCGCTCATCGTCGATGACCGCGCGGGCAGCGGCGCCTCCAGCACGCTGGGCTGGTTCTATTACGACGAGCTCATCGACGCCGGCTACATTGACGACAACGGCACCCCCAAGAACTCCGATGACGACCGGATGCGGGACACAGACAACAACGGCGTGCCCGACTTCCACGAGGACCTCTACAACCTCAACCCCTCGCGCTACATCGGCAGCGAGGGCCCTCGCTGCGACCGTCCGTTCACCCACCGCCGCTTCGGGGACGCTGGCACGGTGACGCTGCGCGAGCCCGACCTGTTGACGGGCCGGTGCAACAGCGCGTCCAGCTACCTCGCCAATCAAGGGCCTCGGCGCTGGGAGCGCCTGGCGGACTATCCCACGCAGCCAAGGACGGGCGGCGTGGTGGGTCAGCGCGTCCGTGATTTCGAGACGGAACTGCTCTTCAACGAGCGGATGAACGACGGCTTCGACTACCTCAACCTCCGGGACAATGCGGTCCCCGCGCGGGTCGACACGTACTTCAGCGACCGAGGCATGTTCCCGCACATCCCGAACCTGCTGGAGCCGCGGCACCCGCTCAACAGCAACCGGGGCATCGGCAACCTCATCTTCCTGTCCACGGACGATGACCCGAACCAATGCCGCCAGTCGGAGACCGCCGAGTGCTTCGCCCCTCGTCAGGGCTGGACGCTCGACGCACAGGGGACCTTCACGCGCGTCACCGGCACCTGGGACAGGTCCAGCGCTCCCGACGGCATCCCTGATTACAAGGCCAGCGCGTTCGACAGCGCGGGCCGGCTCATCACCGGCAGGAACCCGAGCGCGCCAATCACCAAGGAGGAGGACCAGATTGTCCCCATGGGACGGCTCGCGGGTGACCGCGAAATCGTCTTCTTCCTCGTCACCTACGTGGAGCAGATCTACGGCCCCGCCACGGACTCCTGCTTCATCACCCGCCCCACCACGGATGGCCGGGAGGTGCAGTGTGACCTGTGGATGCACGGCGACATCAACGTCTTCTTCACCAAGACGCCGCTCAACATGGACCTGCACCAGAGCCTCAATCCGCTGGTGGTGGACGGGAAGAACCTGAGCACCTGGCTGGGTGGTGACGCCTATGCCCGCCTGCGAACCGACCCTGCCTATGGCGGCGTCGTCTTCCCGAACAACCAGACGCAGGACGTGCGCTCCGTGAACCGCCGCGCGGCACACACGATTGTGGGCGCGCCGCGTGACAACCCCCTGGTCTGGATTCTGGGCTGGGAAGACCAGAACGCGGGCGGTGACCGCACGTACAGCGACATCGTCATCCTCATCAACAAGCAGAACAACGGCTCCTACCGCTCCGACGTGGTGTCGGACATCTCTCCGGACATCTCCCTGGACTTCACCATCACCGAGGTGACGTTCACCGTGGAGGACCAGCCCTACTACGCGGCGGACGGCGGCGGCATCGCGCCCTGCTCGCTCTCCGTCACACTGCCGGACGGCGGCACAGGCCAGCGCAGGCCGGACATCACCTATGAGGTGGCGCTGGACTGCAAGGTCTGCCAGGAGCCCTGCGACACCTCCAATCCCACGTATGTCGTCAACGACACGCCGAACTGGCTCCGGGTCCCCATCCCGGACAGCGACGGCGGCGTACGCAATGAGACGGCGGTCCTCCAGGACTTCCTGGAGCAGGGGCGCGTGGGGACGCAGCTGTGCTGGCGCGCGGTGATGGAGAGCCCGGGGGAGTCCTGCCAGCCCACCATCCACAACATCAACGTCTCCTACAAAGCGCAGCGCAGCGGCGAATACGGCCGCGCGTCGCTCATCCCCATGGCCAACGCCGTCATCCACGGCGTCTATGAAACGCCCGGGCGTACCTGGGTCGCCGACGGAGGCGTGGACCAGGTCTCCATCCGCACCTACGACAACCGTCCGGACACCATCGACCGGGGCCACATCTACCTGAAGAAGCTCTACGAGCCCGCCACGCTGGCGCCCTATGAGCCCACCCAGGAGGTCTGGGACTCCGGCAAGTGGATGCGCGACCTGATGCGCACGCTGGAGCCCCGTCCCGGAGAGCCGCTCGACGCGCGCAGGCTCGTCACGCTCAACCCGGCGAACCAGCAGGCCGTCGAAGTGAAGGACCTGATGGCGCGCGGCAACACCACCAGCCCCGCCTTCCCAGACACCTACTGCACGCGGCGCAACGGCAGCGTGTATCTGTATGACCTGGACGGCCGCAACGGCTGCACCGCGGATGACCGGGTGGCGCTGCGCGACTGGCTCTACGGCTGGGAGGACCGTCAGGCCTCGCTCGTCCGCAACCGGATGCGGACCTGGCCGCTGGGCGGCGTGAACCTGTCCACCGCGGCCGTCATCGGGCCGCCCAACGTGCCCGCGTGGCTGCTCGAAGGCCGCAACCTGGACACGGAGCGCCGCAAGTTCACGGAGAACTTCAGCGCGGCCAACACGGGCCGCACCACGGTGACGTATGTGGGCACCACGCAGGGCTACCTGCACGCGCTGGGCACGGGCACATTCCAAACAGGGGATGACCCCTGCACGCCAGGCCGCGTGGAGTATCAGGGCTACTTCGGCCGGGCCGGCGGCTGCGCCAACGGGCACGACTACGGCGAAGGCGGCGAGCTGTTCGCCTACCTGCCCTTCAAGATGCTGCCCTACTACGTGGAGAACTACCGGCGCGCCAACGACGCGTACTCCACCGAGCGCGCCACCATGGACGCCACGCCCTCCGTGGCGGACGTGGACCTGCGGAGCAACGACTACCGCCCGGACACCGGCCATGACCCTCGGCAGACCGACGAGGCCTGGCGTCCCAGCCCGGCCCGGAACGAGGGCGCCAAGACGGTGCTGGCCAGCGCCACCGGCCCCAAGCAGAGCATCCTCTTCGCGCTCGACGTCACCAACCCCACGGCCCCGGGCTACCCCACGCCCCTGTGGGAGTTCGACATGAAGCGGGACCGCTTCACGTCAGCGGGCGTTCCGTGCACGAACAACAGCAACGGCTGCAACCCGCTGCCGGCGCTCTTCACCGGCGCCACGCCCAAGCCCGACACACGCGGCTCGCGCCACGCGCCCTCGCTGGTGCGCATGGACTTCGGCCAGAATGGCGGCAAGAAGTGGGTGTCCATGTTCGGCACGGACTACTCGCCGGAGTCCGGAGCGGTGGGCACCGTCTACCTGATGGACCTCAAGACAGGTCTGCCCGCGCAGGTGCCGGGCAACAGCGCGAAGGCGCGGCTCGCGGGCGTCGTCACGCTGGGCACCGCCGCGGACGCGAATGAAGGCATCGGCGGAGAGCCCATCCCGCTGGACGTGAATGGCGACGGCAACGTCGACGTCATCTACGTCCCGTCCACCTCGGGGAAGATCTACCGCATCAACCCCACCTACTCGAACACCGGGACGAGCACGCCGCTGGGCAAGGTGCTGGCCTCCTGTGTCGTCGCGGACGCGCAGACCGTGCCCGGCATCCGCAACCCCACCAGCCAGCGCATCTTCTCCACCATCTCCGCGTCGGTGGCGCCGGACAGCGGCGCCCGCCGGGTGCGGCTGTACTTCGGCACCGCCAACAACCCGGACATCGCCAACGAGCCGGACGACACCGCCAACCCGCGGCCCCGCTATCACCTGATGGCCTTCGAGGACCGCGACCCGGTGCCCGCCACGCGGCCCGGCGCCGACTGCCCCGCGCAACTCGAATGGGCACGCGAGCTGGGCGAGGGACAGGTCGTCTGGGGCGGCGTCTCCACCACCCAGGACGGGGTCTTCACCACCAGCGCCGTGGGCCGCGCCGCCAGCGCGTGCGACCTGGACAGCACCACCAGCGGCAGAATCTACGCCTACAGCACCGCGGGCAACGCGCTCGCGGGCAATGACACCGCCATCGACGGCCACGGCACGCACGCGCCCGTGCTCTACGACAACCACCTGCTCATCGTGAAGAACGGTCAGGTGCGCGCGCTGGGGAGCGGGACGTACAACAACCCCACCTCGGAGTCGCCGCGAAGCAGCTCCCGGGTCCTCATCTGGGACGTGCAGTCCGGCTCACGCGTCCAGGAGGTGGTGCCATGAACCGGCGCCTGCTCCACGCCCATCCGCGCGGCCTCAGCATCCTGGAGACCCTCGCCACCGCCGCGGTGCTCATGCTCGGCATCCTGGGCATCATGCTCACGCTGGGCACCGCGTCTCGTCACAACCGCCGCAACAACAACCTGGGCCAGGCGAACCTCATCGCCGAACAGGAGCTGGAGCGCGTGGTCAACCTCCGCTGCGTGGGCGAGCCGCTGAACGACCCCTGCGTCAACATCAAGCAGCTCGACAACACGGGGCGCGACGTGTGGTGGTCCGCCAATGGCCGCATGACGGAGACGCCGCCCCTCCCGGGCGCGACGCCTCAGATGGCCTACACGCTGACGCTGGACGTGGACCCGCCCTTCGAGGGCTCCGAGACAGGCGAGCCCGCGCTGAGCCGCGCCATCCCGCTGCCCCACGCCAGCAGCCTGGCCCTGCACCAGGTCATCAACGTCCGCGTCACCGTGAGCTGGGCGGAGGAGCCCGGTGCTCCCCGCCGCGCGGTGGCCCTGCAGACCCGGATGGCGCCATGAAGCGACTTCGCCCGACGACGCCGCGCGGCTTCACGCTCATCGAGCTGATGGTGGCCGCCTCCATGTCCATGGTGGTGCTCGCCACCGCCATTGGCGTGAGCGTCCACCTCCAGCGCCGGGGCCTGCTGGAAGAGCGCATCATGGAGACGCAGAACAAGGGCCGGGCCGCGCGTGACTTGATGGCGTTCGGTGTGCAGCGGGCGGGCGCGGGCATTGGCAGCGTCTCCCTCACCGGCGGCCGGATTCCCTCCGGTGAAGCGGACCTGTTCTACGCCGTGTGGGCCCGCCCCCAGGCCACCTTCCCGGATGACGCCACCTTCGTCCCCCCCGCCGATGCCGCGCTGCTGTCGGATGCGCTGGAGGTCTGGGAGACGGACCCGGCGCGCATGGTGCTGCTGGACCAGTGTCCCCTGCCGGCGACCGCGGCCTGGTTCGAGGACACGCTGTGCGTCGGAGGCCTGCCCCCCGCCTACCTGGACAACGCGGTCATCGCCGTGGTGTTCCCGGGCACGGAAGACGAGCGGGGCTGGGCCTGCGTGGGACAGGTGACGAACCTCGTGGCGGAAGGCGTGGAGTGGACCCCCGCCCTCCCAGGCCGGCCCGCGCCCGCTGATGGCCACTGTCATCCCGATGCCGTGACGCTCCCCGAGTCACCCTGGCTTGGCACACGCGCACCTCGCGAAGGCGGCATGTACCTGCTCCCGCTCACCAGCCGCGGCTACCGGGTGAACTGGCCCGAGGGCACGCCCGTGCTGGAGATGGACCCGGATGGCCCCATGGGGCCCGCGGGCTACACCGCGGTGTCCCAGGACATCGAGCAGCTGCAGGTCCGGCTGGGCGTGATGGCCCCCGACGCGCTCCCCGGCGCCCCCGTGCGCTTCTTCCCGGACGCGGAGACCGGGCGCCCCTCACTGGCCACCTGCACCCAGGCCACCTGCGCCACGCACATCTCCTGGGCCTGGGACCCCGGCGTGCCCGCTCCGCCGGACCGCGGCCCGGGCAGCGCTGGTGACGAACTGATGCGCCACCTGCGCGTGGTGGAGCTGTCCATCACCGCGCGCTCGCAGCGGGCCGAGCTGACGGGGAACGAAGCGCCCGGAGCGCGAGACGACGATGGCAATCTCCGGGATGGCTTCAAGCGCCGGCACAGCGTCATCCGCCTGGCGCCTCGCAACTTCGCGTTCGTGGGAACGGGGGGCTGACATGTGGCCACGCAACCGAGGCATGACGCTGCTGGAGGTGATGGTCGTGGTGGCCCTGGTCGGCCTCTTCACCACCCTCTCCGTGTCCAGCTTCCAGGGCATGACGGAGCGCCAGCGACTGGGCGCCGCGCAGCGCGAGCTGGTGCTGATGATGCAGGAGGCCCGTCAGAAAGCACGCGCGACCCACCAGCCCGTGCGGCTGGGCACTCGCGTCACGGATGAGCGGGGCGTCCAGGTGACGCGCATGCGCTGGGAGGCGCTGGCATGCAGTGACGCATGGGGCACGGTGTGTCCCATGCCCGCGTGCCAGGACAACGCCTGCGGCGTGGGCGGCTGCGAGTGCCCGGAGCTGGGGCCGGACCTGGTCGTCCCGCCGAAGCTCGACGTGGACCTGCTGGTGGGCCTGTGCTGGCGGGGCAACCCCGGCGTCGGCGCGCCCGTCGTGGCCCCGCCGGCGCCTGGCGGACGGGTGTGCGAGCAGGACGCCCCGCTGCCCACGACGGAGCGGCTCGTCCTCCTGCGCAACGGCGGGACGCTCGAAGCGCCGGACTGGAGACCGGAGCTGGTGTTCCAGGCGGATGGTTTGACCGCGGCCGTACGCCCCCTGGATTGTGACAAGCACGCCTCCACCCCAGGCTGCCAGTAGACACCGCCGCCGCCGTCGCGCGTGCGACCAGGCGGCTTCGGCGTATGCTCGGGGGCCCTCACCCCCGCGCAGATTGACGCACTGGTGGGACACATCCGCACCATGAAGGCGCCCGCGGCCCCTTGAATTTCCATTCGAAGCCGCGCGTCATCCCCCTCAAGAGAAACGGAGCCCCCCCATGAAGAACCTCACCGTCGCCGTCGTCTTCTGCCTCTCCATGGCCAGCCTGTTCGCCTCCCTGCGCGCGGACGCGCTCTCCTCGGTGCACATCGAGAAGGGATTGTCCCCGGCACCGTCGCTGTCCCTCCGCCCGGATGACGGCAAGGGCGGCGGTGACGACAAGGGCGACAAGGGCGGCGGTGAGGAGGACGAGGAGGAGTACCGCAAGCGCCGGTACGCCGGCCTGTCCCAGCAGGCCGCGATGGAGCTGGTGGACCCGGGCTCGCTGACGGACGTCCTCCGCCTGCAGGCCGCCGTGAGGTTCGGCCAGCGCTAGCAGGCCACGGGCCGGGCCTCAGGCACTCTTGCCTGGCGCCCCCCCCAGCGGCCGGGTGACGCGCGGCAGCGTCACGGAGAAGCAGGTCCCCGTGTCCGACGACGACGCCACGTCCAGCCAGCCTCCGTGCGCGGTCACGATTTGCGACACGATGTAGAGCCCCAACCCCAGGCCCTGGTGCTTCGGCTTCGGCTGCCCCGGTTCGAGGGGCACCCCGTGGAACGGCGAGAAGAGCCGCGGGCGCAACGACTCGGGGATGGGCGGCCCCCCGTTGTGGACCTCCACGCGCTGGAAGAACGGGTCCTTCGCCGCCAGCCGCACCCGCACCGGGCTCCCCTCCGGACTGTGTTGAAGCGCGTTGCCCAGCAGGTTCGACAGCACCTGCCCCAGGCGCTCCTCGTCCCAGACGCCGCGTGATTCGCCGTCCACCTCCAGGCAGACACCGCACTCCGGATGCGCGGGCTCCAGCTCGGAGATGATGCGCCGGCACACGTCCTCCATGGACACCTCGTGGGGACGCAGCGGGATGCCGCCGGCCATGCGGGCGCGCGTGAAGTCGAGCAACTGTTTCACCAGCCGCGCCATCCGCTCGGCGCTGCCGTCGATGCGGGCCACCACGCGCCGGATCTCCGGGGGCAGCGTGTCCCGGGCCAGGAGGGCCGCGGAGGACAGCCGCACCGCGGCCAGCGGGTTGCCCAAATCATGGCCCAACACGCCAATGAAGCGCTCCTGGAAGCGCGCCTCCTCCTCGCGCTCCAGCTCCTGGCGGCGCCGCGCGGTGACGTCCCGGCAGATGGCGAACAGGCCGTACACGGTGCCATCACCGCGGCGAAGCACGCCCTTCGTCGTGTGCCAGATGCGGTCCGTCCCCGGGCCGCCCTCCGCCCCTTCGTACGTGGCCGTCTGTCCGGAGTTCATCACCTCACGGTCGTGCGCCAGCGTCGGCGCGGCCCGCTCGGCGCCCAGCAACTCCGCGTCCGTGCGGCCAAGGATTTCTCGCGGGGCCCGGTGGAAGGCGCTCGCGGTGGCGGGATTGATGAGGATGTAGCGGCCCGACACGTCCTTCACGTAGATGGCGTCGGTGGCGCTCTGGATGACGGCGTGCAGGAGGTCATGGTCGCGCCGCAGGGCTTCTTCCGCGGCCATGCGCTCGGTGAGGTCCTCCAGGAAGAGCACCACGCCGTCGTCACACGGTGACACGCGCGCCTGGAGCCACACGGTGCCCATGGGCGACTGCCGGGACACCCGCGCGACTTCTGGCGCGCGGCGTGTCACCGCGCGGACACATGCACTGAAGAGGCCGCTGTCCCACGCCCACGGCGCCTCTTCCAGCAGCCGGTGGTGCACCAGGCGGCCCTCTTCCCCGCCGAGCCAGCGCTCCGCCTGCACGTTGGCGGAGACACACTCGAAGTCGACGATGCCGCCGACCTCGGAGCGCACGCTCCGCAAGACGGCCACCGCCTCGGAAAGAGGTTCGTCCCCTTCGGTGCCCAGGCACCTGTTGATTCCACGGCCAGATGACATGTCGGCGTGGCCCCCGATGCTGCCGTTGTGAGCCACCCTAACCCCGCAGCTGGGGGCGGGGCCAACCGGTCCCCGGGGTGGCTGAACAGTGCCCGAGCTAACCAGAGCTTCCGATTTCTCCTGTTTCGCTCGACACCTGCGGCGCTCCATCGTTGACCTGACAGGGTGAGACTTCTAATTACCCTGCGGCCCTCAGGGTCCACTCATGGACACTCCCTTCAAACAGACGCAGGACGGCGGCGCGGCGGGTGACCCCTTCGCCCAGGTGGTTGACGGACTTCGGGCGGGACAGCGCGTCCGGACGCAGGGGCTCAAGGGGGCCGCGCGCGGGCATGTGCTCGCCCGCCTGCATGGCGCGCTGAAAGCGCCGCTCGTCTGCGTGGCGGTGGACGAGGAAGCCGCCGACGCGCTCGCGGCCGACCTGTCCTTCTTCCTGGGCGGCCAGGGCAGCCTGCTGGCGCCGCGCGTGCTGCGGCTGCCCGCGGACGAGGTGCTGCCCTACGACGAGGTGTCTCCCGACGCGGCGGCCGTCACGGAGCGGCTGGGCGCCCTCTTCCACCTGGGCCAGGGCACGCGCTTCCCCGCGCTGGTGCTGTCGGTGCGCGCGCTGCACCGCAGGGTGCTGCCGCTGTCGGTGATGCGCGCGCTGGCCGCGCGGGTGGCCGTGGGTCAGGACTTCGACCGTGACTCGCTGGCGCGCCGGCTGGTGCACATGGGCTACCAGAACAGCCTCTTGGTGGAGGACGTGGGCACGTTCAGCGTGCGCGGCGACCTGCTGGATGTCTTCAGCCCCCTCTACGACAAGCCCGTCCGCCTGGAGTTCTTCGGCGACACCATCGAGTCCATCCGCGCCTTCGACCCGCAGTCCCAGCGCACGGTGGACGCGCTGAAGGAAGTGGACCTGGTCCCCGCGCGCGAGGTGCTGCTCACCGACGAGACGCGCCCGCGCGCCGAGTCCGCCGCCCGCGCGGTGGCCGACCGCATCAACCTGCCCACCATCAAGCTGCGCGAGCAACTGGACGCCCTGCGCGAGGGCCTGCCCGGCTTCGGCATGGAGGGCCTGCTGCCCGGCTTCTTCGAGGGCGGGCTGTCCACGGTGTTCGACTTCCTGCGCGACTGGAGCCCCGAGGCGCCCGTCCTCTACCTGGACGACCCGCTGGGCCAGGAGCGCGCGGCGGACACGCTGTGGGAGGAGCTGGAGCGCTCGCATAGCGCGGCCGAGGCCCGGCAGGAGCTCATCTGCCCGCCCCTGGAGCACTTCCTCTCCCGTGAGGACGTGAATCAGCGGATGCAGCCCTTCCGCGTGCTGGAGGGCGGTGGCCTGTCGCTGGCGCAGACGGAGCGCCCGCCGGTGCACTTCAGCTTCGGCGGCACCCAGGACCTGCGCGAGGCCATCCTGGCGCACCACGGCGAAGAGGGCGCGCTGTCCCCGCTGGTGGAGCGGCTGGAGCGCTGGCGCGAGCTGCGCGTGGCCTGCGTGGTGGCGTGCGGCACGCTGAGCCAGGCGGACCGGCTGAAGCGGCTGCTGATGGACCGCAACGTGGTGGTGAAGGTCCACACGGAGCCGCTGGAGGACGCGGTGGCGCTGTACGAGCCGTCCATCCGCGCGCACCTCTTCACGGGCGAGGTGAGCCACGGCTTCGTGGATGGGCCGGGCGGGCTCGCGGTGCTGGCGGACGAGGAGATTTTCGGCGTGCGCGCGCGCCGGCGTCCCCGGCGCAGCAAGAAGCTGGACGCGTTCGGCTCCGGCTTCGGGGACCTGAAGGAAGGCGACCTCATCGTCCATACCGACTTCGGCATTGGCCGCTATGCGGGCCTGACGAAGATGGAGGTCAACGGCGTGCCCGGGGACTTCCTCGTCCTGGAGTACGCGGGCCGGGACAAAATCTACCTGCCGGTGGGCCGCATGCGGCTCATCCAGAAGTTCTCCGGCGGCGACCCCACGCAGGTGCAGCTGGACAAGCTGGGCACCACGAACTGGGAGAAGACGAAGAAGCGCGTCAAGGAGCAGCTGCTCAAGATGGCGGCGGAGCTCCTCCAGATTGCCGCCGCGCGCAAGGCGCACCCCGGCCATGCCTTCAGCGCGCCGGACCGGTACTTCGCCCAGTTCGAAGCGGACTTCGAGTTCGAGGAGACGCCAGACCAGGCCAAGGCGATTGAAGACGTGCTGACGGACATGCAGAAGCCGGAGCCCATGGACCGGCTCGTCTGCGGCGACGTGGGCTACGGCAAGACGGAGGTGGCCATGCGGGCGGCCTTCAAGGCCGCGCTGGACCGCAAGCAGGTGGCGGTGCTGGTGCCCACCACCGTGCTGGCGCAGCAGCACTACCTGTCCTTCAAGAAGCGCTTCGCGGACTACCCCGTCACGGTGGAGGTCATCTCCGGGATGAAGAAGGCGCCGGAGGTGCGGGAGGTCCTCAAGCGCGCCAAGGAGGGCAAGGTCGACATCCTCATCGGCACGCACAAGCTGCTGGGCGGCGAGGTGGCCTTCAAGGAGCTGGGCCTGATGATTGTCGACGAGGAGCAGCGCTTCGGCGTGAAGCAGAAGGAGTCGCTGAAGAAGTGGCGCTCCCAGATTGACGTGCTGACGCTGACGGCCACGCCCATCCCCCGCACGCTGCACATGAGCATGTCGGGCGTGCGTGACATGAGCATCATCGCCACGCCGCCGCAGGACCGCCGGGCCATCCGCACCTTCGTGATGAAGCACGAGGACACGGTGGTGAAGGAGGCGATTGAGCGCGAGGTGGCGCGCGGCGGACAGGTGTTCTTCGTCCACAACCGCGTGGAGTCGCTGCCCTCCATCGAGACGCAGCTGCGCGCGCTGGTCCCCCAAATCAGCATCGGCGTGGCGCACGGGCAGATGGGCGAGGGGCAGCTGGAGAAGGTGATGCTCGCCTTCACGGAGAAGAAGTACCAGGTGCTGCTGTGCACCAGCATCATCGAGAGCGGCATCGACATCTCCAGCGCCAACACGATGATTGTGAACCGGGCGGACCAGTTCGGCCTGGCGCAGCTCTACCAGCTCCGGGGCCGCGTGGGCCGCTCCAAGGAGCGCGCGTATGCGTACCTGCTGGTGCCGTCGCGGCGCGCGGTGACGAAGGACGCGCAGCGGCGCCTGGAGGTGCTCCAGAACTTCACCGAGCTGGGCGCGGGCTTCTCCATCGCCAGCCACGATTTGGAGATTCGCGGCGCGGGCAACCTGCTGGGCGACAAGCAGTCGGGCGCCATCGCCGAGATTGGCTTCGACATGTACGCGCAGTTGCTGGAGGAGGCCGTCGCGGAGATGCAGGGCCAGCCGCCCAAGGTGCAAATCGAGCCGGACGTCACGCTGCCCATGCCGGCGCTCATCCCGGACGACTACGTCAGCGACGTCCACCAGCGGCTCGTCTTCTACAAGCGCTTCAGCCAGGCCAGCCACCCGGACGAAGTCACGGACCTGCGCGCGGAGCTGGTGGACCGGTACGGCGAGGCCCCGGACGAGGTGGACCACCTGTCCGAGCTGACGCTGCTGAAAATCGACATGCGTGATTTGCGCCTGCGCGGGCTGGAGGTGGGCACCACCCGGCTGGTGGTGACGCTGGGCGCGGACGCGCTGCTGGATGGCCCCAAGGTGGCGGGGCTGGTGCAGCGCTCCAAGGGCGTCTACCGCCTCACGCCGGACATGAAGCTCATCGCCCGCGCGCCGCAGGGCGCCAGTGGCCACGACCTCATCACCGAGGCCAAGAAGGTGCTGAGGGATTTGGGCCACTGCGCGCTGCCGCAGGCATAGGCCTGCCGAAATCCTCGTGGCCCAGGCCGTCACCCGCCGCGGCATCACCGCCGCGGCGGGCAAGCCGCACAGGCGCCGCGCACCGTGGCGCCTGCGCTCGCGGCCTCAGCGCCCGCCGCAGAAGTGGGCCACGGCGCGCGCCAGGACGGCCTCGCAGCGCACCAGGTCTTCCACGGGCACGTATTCGCCCGTCTGGTGCGCCACGCGGATATCGCCGGGGCCGAACACCACCGCCTCCGCGCCCAGCTCCGTCATCTGCGGCGCCTCCGTCCCGAAGGACACCGTCTCCGGCGCGTTGCCGCTGACCTCCGCGAGGAAGCGCACCACCTCCGCGTCCGCCCGCGTATTCACGCCCCGGTCCGTGCGCACCACGCGAATCTCGGCCTCGAAGGCGGGCTCATCCCGCACCAGCTCCTGGCGGATGGTCTCCAGCAGCTGCGACACGCGCTCCGGCGGCTGCCCGGGAATGGGCCGCCACTCCACGACGAAGCGGCAGGCGCCGGGGATGACGTTCTTGGCCTTTCCACCCTGGATGACGCCCACGTTGACGGTGGTGAAGGGTGGCTGGAAGCCTTCATCGACGTCCTCGCGCAGCACCGTCAGCGCCAGGTGCTCCAGGCGCTGGAGGAAGCGGCCCGCGCGGAAGATGGCCGACGCGCCCGAGTCCGGATACGCGCTGTGCCCTTCCTTCCCCCGCACCTCCACCTCCGCCAGGCAGTAGCCCTTGTTGGCGCGCACCGGGATGAGGCGCGTGGGCTCGCCGACAATCGCGTGACGCGCGCGGCCCAGCCCCGCCTCCACCAGCTTCTTCGCGCCCGTCAGGCCGACTTCCTCGTCCGCGGTGAGGACCACCATCAGCGGGGCCTTCAGCTGCTCGGCGTTCAGCGCCGCGTGCAGCGCGCAGGCGATGAAGCCCTTGGTGTCACACGCGCCGCGCCCGTAGAGCCGTCCGTCCTTCTCCGTCAACCGCAGCGCGTCCGTCCAGGCGGCGTCGTACGGCACGCAGTCGGAGTGCCCCACCAGGGCCAGCGCGGCGCGGCCGGAGCCGCCCTTCACCGCGACGAGGTTCACCTTCTCCACACCCGCGTCGTCCAGGAACTTCTGGCGCTCCGCGCTGAAGCCCGCGGCCTCCAGGCGCGCCTGCGCGTAGTCGATGAGCGGAACGTTGGGACGGAAGGACGTGGTGTCCATCGCCACCAACTCCGCCAGGGTGGCCCGCAGCGCGGGCAGCGTGTCACTCATGGGTAAGACCTCCAGGGGACGGTCATGCCACGGCACGCCAGCCCCCGGAAGGCCCTTCCCTCCCCGCGTGTCCGCTCAGCGAACGGACGCCACCTGAGGCGCGGCCTCCTCCAGCGGAAACGCCGAGTTATCCCCAGCCCCAGGCCGTCCCAGGCCCTTGTGCACCGCGGGCGCCGCCGCGTTCACCGCACCCACGTAGAAGACGCCGTGGTAGCCGTCATCGTTCGTTCCGCCCCACGTGTGCACGAAGAAGCGGTCGCCGTTGTCCCGCCCCTTCGCGTCACGCACGCCGCAATCCAGCCGGTCCTTCGCGCCCTTGCTGTCCACCGCGCAAATCCACGCCGAGCCGCTGGCGTAGGCCATGTCCAGCGCCACCACGCTGTCGAGCGCGTCCTTCAAGAGCAGTCCCATGGGTCTGAAGGACTTGTCCCAGGGCAGCCCCTGCTTCGTGCGCGTGTGGATGTTGCCGGACAGGACGATGTGGAAGCGCTTGGAGCCCGACTCCACGTGGTGCCGGACCGTCGCCGCCATCGCATCCTCCCTCGCCTGTCCCTGCATCGTCGGGTGGTCGAAGACGAAGGCGTCCACGTCCAGACCGCGCGCGCGGAGTTGGCGTAGCTGCTCCAGCATGTTCGCCATCGCCTCGCTGCTGCGGCCATCCGGGTACGGGCTGCGCCAGAAGGGCGCGTCCATCAGCTTCAGCCAGTCATCCTCCGCCCCCGCGCTCTCCAGGAACGCCTCCACGCGCGTCTGGCTCTCCAGCGGCAGCTCCAGCCCCACCGTCACCGGCATGCCGGCCACCGCCGCCTGGCACGACGCCTGCGCGACGAAGCGCGGCACCTCCTGCGTGCCATGCATCTCCCCCAGCAGCAGCGCCCCGCCCGGCTTCACCTGCTTGCCCAGCCCCAGAATCGGCAGGCCACACTCGAAGGCCATCGCGTCCGCGGCGCCCGTGGTGTTGGGCGCCTGCGCCACCTTCACCGGCTGGGGCGCGTTCTCCTCCTTCATCAGCTTGGGGGAGATGGAGCGGAACACCCGCCACTCCATGACGAGGTCTCGCGACCCCTGCCCCGAGCCCGCGAAGAAGGAGTTCTCTCCCTGGGGCGCGTCCATGCGGTCCTCCCAATCCTCCACGCTGAGCATGGGGTCGGAGGAGACAGCACCTGAGCCCGCGTTGACGTCTCCGGCGCGATCCCCATTGCCCATCTGCCCCCCCACGACACGGCTGGGGCCCCAATCAATCTCACGGCCCGGAGGGCTCAGCGCGGTGCTGGAGCTCTTGGTGATGCGGATGACCCACAGCTTGCTCTTTGTCGGCGTCTCGCGCTTTCCCAGCACCATGTACCGGTGCCAGAAGCTCGAAATCCTCGAACCGCCGAACTCCTGGCGCCAGTCCGTCTCCAGCACCCGGCTCCCCTTGTCCTCCTTGAAGGGCAGATTGTTCTCCGTGAAGAACCGCCGCACCTCCGGCCAGACCTCTTCCAGGGGCCGCTCGTAGATGGCCTCGCCATCTGGGATGAACAAGTCACTGTAGGTGCTCCCCTGCCGGGTCGCGCAGCCCACCTGGAAGCACATCAACGTCACCACCGCGAACCACTTCGCGCGCATCGGCCCCTCCGGGAATGAACTCCGGGAGGGTGAACGCGCCGCACCTCAGTGCCATATCGGCGGAGAACTGCCGCTCAGGCGTACAGCGCGCGAGACAACACCTGGAACGCGCGGCCGCTCTCCTCCGCGAGCGCATGCCGGCCTTCACGGACGACCTCGCGTCCGCCCACCACCACGTCGCGCACCGCCGCCTTCTCCGCGCCCAATACGACCGCGGGCAGCAGCGATGCCGGCAGGGCGCCCACGAGCGACGGATGGTGCAGGTCCACTGTGAAGAAGTCCGCGGGCGCGCCCTCCTCCAGCACGCCGGTGGCGAGCCCCAGGCTCCGCGCACCGTCCACGGTGGCCATGCCCAGCAGCCGCGCCGCCAGTCCATCCATGGCGCCGCCGCCCGGGTCCAGCACGGCGCGCCGCAGCCGCGTCAGCCGCAGGTGCCCTTCCAACTGCCGAGCCTCGTCCAGCAGGTCCACCGTGGCCTGACTGTCCGAGCCCAGGCTGATGCGCGCGCCCGCCTTCACCAGCGCATCCGCGGGCACGATGCCGTCTCCCAGGTTCCGCTCCGTGGAGGGACACGCGCACACCGTGGCCTCAGCCCGCCCCAGCAGCGACACCTCTTCGTCCGTCAGGTGGACGCCGTGCACCGCCGTGAAGCCGGGCCCCAGCAGGCCCAGGTCCGCCAGCAACTCCACGGGCCTGCGGCCATGCTCCGCCAGACAGGCCTCGATTTCCTTTGGCTGCTCCGCCACGTGTATGTGGACGGGCAGGCGCCGCACGGACGAGCCCGCGAGCGCCGCCAGCCACTCCCGCGTCACGGCGCGCACGCTGTGCGGCGCGAGCCCCACGCTGACCGCCGCGTCGGAGCGCACCTCGCGGGCAAGCGCCTCGACCGAGCCGAGGAACGTCTCCACGTCCGGGTCGATGAAGCGGCGCTGCCGTGGATTCGCCGCCACGCCGAAGCCCGCCCGGGCGTACCCCACGCGCAGCAGGCAGATGCGCAGCCCCACGTCCCGCGCGGCGCGAATCACCGCGTGCGCCAGCGCGTTGCGGTCCGCATACGGCGTCCCATCGGCTTGATAGTGGACGTAGTGGAACTCCCCCACGGTGGTGATGCCCGCGAGCGCCATCTCCACGAAGGCCTGTCGCGACGCGACGTAGAGGTCCTCGGGGCTCAGCGACTCGGCGGCGCGGTACATCGCCTCGCGCCAGCTCCAGAAGTCGTCCGCCTCCCGGCCCGAGGCCACGTACTCCGTGCGCCCGCGGATGAGCCGCTGGAACGCGTGGGAGTGTCCGTTGACGAGCCCCGGCAGCAAGGCCCTTCCCGGCAGCGCGACGGTGCGCGCGCCCACGGGCACGGAGTCCGGGGCCAGGACGCGGCCGTCGGCACTCACCGCGAGGCCGCGCCCTTCGAGGAACCGGCCGCCCGTGTAGAGGAGCTCCGGCTGATAGACGGTGATGTCGCTCACGCCGGCAACTTACGCCAGCGCCACGTGGCGCGCAGCAGCCGCCGCGCGCCCCGTGGAATGCCAGACGTCAGTGTGACGCGAGCGTCGGAGTCCGGTCTTCCGTCGGAGCACCGGAGTTGTCGCCCGCGCCCGGCCGTCCCAGCCCCTTGTGCACCGCGGGCGCGGACGCGCTCACCGGCCCCACGTAGAAGACGCCGTGGTAGCCGTCATCGTTCGTTCCGCCCCAGGTGTGCAGGAAGAAGCGGTCGCCGTTGTCACGGCCCTTCGCCTCGCGGATGCCGCAGTCCAGCCGGTCCTTCACGCCCTTGCTGTCCACCGCGCAAATCCACGCCGACCCGCTGTTGTACGCCATGTCCAGCGCCACCACGCTGTCGAGTTCGTCCTTCAAGAGCAGCCCCATGGGTCTGAAGGACTTGTCCCACGGCAGGCCCTTCGCCGTGCGCGAGTGGATGTTGCCCGACAGGATGACGTGGAAGCGTCCCGGGCCCGACTCCACCTGGTGCCGGACCGTGGCCGCCATCGCGTCCTCGCGCGCCTGCCCCTGGGACTTCGGGTGGTCGAAGACGAAGATGTCCACGTCCAGCCCACGCGAGCGCAGCTGGCGCAGCTGCTCCAGCATGTTCGCCACCGCCTCGCTGCTGCGGCCATCCGGGTACGGGCTGCGCCAGAACGGCGCCTCCATCAGCTTCAGCCAGTCATCCTCCGTCCCCGCGCTCTCCAGGAAGGCGTCCACCCGCGTCTGACTCTCCAGCGGCAGCTCCAGCCCCACCGTCACTGGCGTGCCAGCCACCGCCGTCTGGCAGGACGCCTGCGCGATGAAGCGCGGCACCTCCTGCGTGCCGTGCAGCTCCCCCAGCAGCAGCACCGCGCCCGGCCTCACCTGCTTGCCCAGGCCCAGAATCGGCAGGCCGCATTCGAAGTCCGTGGCCGCCGCGCCCCCCTGCGCGTTGGGCGCCATCGCCACCTTCACCGGCTTGGGCGCATTCTCCTCCTTCATCAGCGTGGGGGAGATGGCGCGGAACACCCGCCACTCCATGACGAGGTCCCGCGAGCCCTGCCCCGACTCCGCGAAGAAGGAGTTCTCCCCCACCGGCGCGTCCAGGTACTCCTCGAAGTCTTCAGCGGAGAGCCCCGGAACCGCGGCATCGCCCGCGTTGCCGCCGATGGCCCGGGACATGCCCCAGTCCAGCTCACGGCCCGGCGGGGCCAGCGCCTTGTTGCGGCTCTTGGTGATGCGGATGATCCACAGCTTGCTCTGGGTGGGGGACTCGCGCTTGCCCATCACCATGTAGCGGTGGAAGAAGCCGGACACCTTCGAGCCGCCGAACTCCTGGCGCCAGTCCGTCTCCAGCACCATGCTGCCCCGGTCCTCGCGGAAGGGCAGCCTGGCCTCCGTGAAGTACTTGCGAACCTCCGGCCACATCTCCTCCACAGGCCGTTCGTAGATGGCTTCCCCGTCCGGGATGAAGAGGTCGCTATAGGTGCCGGACTGATGGGCACAGCCCGTCAACAGGCCCGCCAACACAACCGCCGCGTAGAACACCGAGCGCATTTTTCCCGTCTCCTCGTCAAGCCCCAGCGGGAGCGTAAACGAGGACCAGGCCCCGGCATATCGGCCCGGCAGGGAGGCTCAGGCGGGAGCTTCGGAGCCTTCCTCGGCGGCGGCGCGTGCCCGCTCCCAGGGGCGCGTCCGGACAGCCGCGCGAATCCACATCACGTGGCGCCGCTCGTCCTCCCGGTGCTTTTCGATCAGCGTCCGGACCTCGGGGCGCCAGTCGAAGCGCAGGGCCACGTCGTAGGCGCGGTTGGAGAACTCCTCGTTGCCGAGCATGGCCACCAGCGCGGCCTCGGTGCCCATCATGCTGGACACCGCCGTCAGGCCCACCATCGCCGTTCCCTTGAGGTCCAGGCGCAGCTCCAGCGGCGTCCCGCCCGCCTCGTGGATGAGGGCGTTCAAATCCTGCACGTGCCGGACGTGGTCGATGCGGAAGCCGTTGAGCCGCTCACGGACCAACGGCTCCGGAATCCGGGCCAGGGCCGCGTCGTAGGCACCCACGGCATCCGCGTCGAGCTGAGCCAGGCTGCGCAGCCGGGCCACTTCCGATTTGTCGGCCATGTCGAACTCCTGCGCTAAGGGGCTCGGGCAATGTGAGAAGGCTGTTCCCGCAAACCAACCCACCTCCTGGACGCGCTGCCCGCCCGCCCCTGGGGCAGGCGGACAGCCAGGGCCCAGGTCTTCAAGCCTGCGCGGCGCCAGCGGGCGCGCGCGCTTGCGACGCGTGCTTCCGGCGCGCGGCCCGGCGGTGCTTGAGGACAATCACGCCCCCCAGCATCGCGCTCAAGAGCATCAGCGCGTTCGTCACCACGAAGACCCAGTTGCCGACCTTCCAACTGTAGAGGGTGAACCCCGTGGAGGCCGTCATCTGCCCCACGAAGAGCCACTTGGACACACCCTCGCTCGAGCCTGACTTCCACTGCTTGTGGACCTGGACGCCAATGGTCAACAGCAGGACGAAGGAACTGAACCACCCCAGGGCTTCGGCCCCCATGCACCCTCCTGGCCCCAGACGATGTGCATGCGCCCCGTCGTGTGCAGCACGCCCGTCACCCCAGCGGACCGCCCACCGCGCTCAGCCCGTCCGCGCCGCCGCCTCGCGGTGTCGCGCAATCCAGGCCCGCGCCTCCTCGGGCGAGTCCACGTAGGCCGTGTCGAGCCGCGTCCCGCCGCTCAGCATGGCCCCCACCATGAGGCTCTTGGTGGTGGCCTTCTGCTCTATCGCCGCGCCGATGTAGACGACGCCCAGGAACCAGCCCGCCTTCGCGTGGTCCACCAGGTAGCGGCGTGACTCCGGACTGAGGTGCGAGCCGGTGATGTCCGCGGCCAGGTAGAAGCGCTGCGCGTCCGCCAGCTCCCGGTACACGCCACACGACCAGACCGACGTCTCCTGGGTGATGGCGCCCCGGAAGCGCGCCCAGAGGATGTCCGGCGCTTCGAACGACGCATGCTGCTCGCCGTGACGCCACTCCCGCTTCAGGCTCATGGGCCTCCCACGCTGAGACAGGCGCCAGGATACCCCCAGCCTCGGCGTGGACCCAACAGCCTCCCTGTGCGGACCGTCAGAAGCCGAGCGGCAACACGAAGGCCGTGCCGTTCTGCGTCCCCGTCCGGTAGCTGCGCGGCGCGCCGATGACGAGCATGGGCGGCGAGCTGCCACTGCCCGGCATCATCGACAGGGCCTGCCCCAGCGCCGACCGCTCCGAGCCATCTCCCACCACCATGAGGAACGGTGAAAGCGCGCCCTGCTGGCCAACCCCGCCAGCATAGAGAAACACCGCGCCGCCGCCGTCAGAGGCCTCGGAGGCCCCCGGCGCGCTCACCAGCAGGTCGGGGATGTTGTCGCCCGTGAGGTCCGTGCCGCCCACCAGCCGCGCGCCGAAGTTCACCGCGCGGTGGCGGTGGACCAGGACAACGGGGTTGAGCCCGTCGCCCAGCGCGCCCACCACCAGCGGCGAGCCCGCGGACTGGAGCGCCTGCAGCCTGTTCACCAGCACCGTCTTGTCGAAGAGCAGCACCACCGGCTGCGTCACGCCGTTGAAGGGCACGCTGGTGGCGCTGATGGCCACGAAGTCGCGCGTGTCCCCCAGGAACCGGCCCGCTCGCGTCATGCTCAGGCCCAGGCCCATGTTGGTGAGCTGCACCTCGCTGTCACCGGCGATGCGCCACACGGTGGCCGTGCTGCGCCCGCCGCAGCGCGAACCGCTCGCGTCGAAGCCTGGCAGGATGGCCACGCCCGACCGGGAACCTTCCGCGTAGCGCCAGGCCAGTTCGTCACAGCCGTCGCCGTTGAGGTCGCCCAGCGACGTCGGCACGGACGTTTGGATGTCCATGGAAGGCATCGTGTAGACGGACTCACACACCATGCTCAGCTTCGCCAGCGACGCGTCCTCGGGCGCGCGGCCCAGGAACACCTCCATGCCGTCGTTGCGCAGCAGCCCCACGTCCTCGCGGCCATCGCCGTTCAAGTCGAACCCGCCCACCACGCCGCGCCCCTGGCCGGTGCGCCGGCACCTGGCGTCAGTCTCCGGCGTGCAGTCCTGGATTTGATACGTCGCGAACAGCCGGTACGCCGGCTTGAAGCTCCCGTCCGCCTGCCCCAACGAGACCAGGGCGCCGCCCGCCGACTGGGTGCCGCTGGTGACACACGCGGCGGGCACCGACGTGTACGTGTTGTTGAGCTCGTTGTTGGAGGTCGTGGAGCCCGTGCCCGGCACGTAGAAGTTGGACGCGCCCACCACCAGGTCCGGGCGCCCGTCGCCGTTGAAGTCGGAGAAGGCCACGTCCACGCCCACGTTGCGGCCCGCGTGGTGCGGCGAGGGCCGGCCCTCCTCCACCACGGTGGCCTGCGCGGGCGCCATCACGTCGTGCACGTAGGCCCGGCCAATGGCCAGGGCGTTGCCGTCATTGCTGGTGCCAGGGCCGGACCAGCCCGGCGCGCCCGTGAGCACCAGCGGGCGGCCCTGTGGCCCCTGCGCAATCGCCACCGCCTCACCGAAGCGCTCCACGCTCGGCTTCGCCGGCACCCGGACGCTGGTGCGTGTCCACTCGGCGACCGATGCGCCCTGACGGTGGTACAGCTCCACGCTGCCGGTGAAGGCGCCCTGCTCCGACGAGGACCGGCCCGCGAAGGCCACCAGCGACGGGTTCGCCGCGGGGCCCCAGGTCGCCAGGCCCGAGCCCAGCGTGTCCGACGCCGCCGTCCCGTTGATGACCGTCAGCGGCCGGTTGAGGACGCTGCCCTGCGTGAGCGTGGCCAGGGAATGGACGAGAATCTTGCCACTCCAGCGCAGCGTGCCGCTGCCCACGCCCGAAGGCGCGGATGAATAGGGCGCGCCCAGGAGCAGCTCCAGGCCCGGCTCACCGTCCACGTCCATCACCGCCCAGCTCCGGCCCGCGTTGATGCCGCTGGCCTCGCCGTAGATGCGGGCGAAGGCGTCCTCGCGCTTCACCTGGGGCGGCCGGTTGGCGGGCTCACCCGTGGCGGAGTAGCCCGTCAAATCGAACAGCAGCGCGCCGCCCGAATCATTGCCGGACTGCAGGCCCCCGCTCGAGCGCAGGTCCGGCGAGTCCGCCCGGTCCGCCACCGCCAGCAGCAGCGGGGGCCGCGTGCCTTCAGCGGGGATGACGCCCAGCCGCCACGTGCCCTCGTTGCTGTCCGCCGTGTTGGCCGGCAGCACGTACACATCCGGCGAGGCCCGGAAGCGCGCGCCCTCCGCGCGCGCGAGGAAGACGGAGATGGCCATCTGCGCGCCCGACACCGCCCCGGACGCGTTGTACCGGGACACCCGGCTCAGCGCCGCCAGGTCCACCAGGCCGTCCCCGTTGAGGTCGCCCGTCACCAGCGCGCGGCCCAGCTCGGTGTTGCTGCGCGACACCAGGGCGCCGTCCTGCGTCAAATCCCAGCCGCCCAGCCGCACCGTCGGGAGGTCCGGCACCGGCGAGCCCCGCGTCGACGCATAGACGTCCACCGTGCCGCGATTGCGGATGGCGTTGGTGGGCGCCAGGTCGCCCAGCGGCGAGCCCACCACCACGTCCAGGTCGCCGTCGCCCTCGAAGTCCGCGACGGCCATGCCCGAGCCGAACGCCGCGTTGCGGAGCAGGCCGGTGAGCTGCTGGCGCAGCGGCGCCGGCGCCCCACTTCGGAAGGTGTAGAGGTACACCGCGCCAGCGTTGGTGACGGCCACGTCCGCGCCCGGCGAGGACACCAGCAGCTCCGCGCGCCCGTCCCCATCCAGGTCGCCCGCGGCCAGCGCGTCACCGAACTGCGCCGTCTCCGTGGCGCCGGTGAGCACCCACGTGGGCTCCGCCGGCAGGCCGCCGCTGCCGCCCTTGAAGATGAACACGGCGCCGCCCGAGGGCTGGTTCAGGTCGCTCTCGCGCTGCCCCACCGCCAGGTCCAGGTGACCGTCGCCGTCGAAGTCCGCCGTCACCAGGGTGGCCACGTCGGACAGGCGACCGTGCGGCAGTCCCGGCCGCGTCAGCTCGTCCAGCACGCGCACCGACACCCGCGCCGTGTCCCCGGTGAAGGGGTCCGCCGCGTTGAGCACCGCCACCCCCGTGGCGCCGGGCTCGAAGGTCAGCCGGCCGCCCGCCAGCGTCCCGGGACCGGACTCCTTCGTCCAGTTCACCCGGTCGCTGCCACCGCGCGTGGCCAGCGGCACGGACGAACCCGAAGGCACGGCGAGGAAAGCCGGCGCGCCGGTCAGCCGGGCGTCGGTGCGGACCTCGTACTGGAGCACCACCTCGTCACCCGACTGGGTGTCGCGCACGGTGATGACGTCCAGTCCCTCACGCGTGCCGGCCGTGTAGAGGCCACCCGGCGACAACGTGGCGCCGGAGCCGTCGGCCGACAGCAGGTACATGGCCGAGCCCAGCACGCCGTCCACCGCCACCTGGAAGGAGGTGCCCGGCCGCAGCTCCGCGCGCACGGGCGCGACATTGAACGCCGCCGTCACGTTGACCTGCGTGGTGGCGCTCACGCCCGGACAGCGCGCGTCCTCCACCACCAGCGTGTCCGCGCCCGGCGTGCGCCCCGCCAGGAAGCGGCTGCCCACCAGCTCACCCGAGGAGCCCCCCGGCTCCAGCAGGTACGTGTAATGGCCGCTGCCGCCGGTGGCCACCAGGGCCACGGGGCTCGACACCCGCACGCGCGCGGGCTGCGCGGTGAGCGTCAGCGCGCTCAGGCCCGTGCACAGGTCCGCCTGGTGAGGGTCCGCCACGCGGGCGGGCGCAGGCTCATCCGAGCAGGCCGCGGCGAGGAGCGCGAGGAGGGGGGCCGCGCGGGTCAGTCGGGTCATGTCAGGTACCTCGGGGGAGACTGCGCGTTGCTTCAGGGCCTGGCGCCAGAGGCGGCCCAGCGCTGGATGCGGGAGATGAGCTCGGGGTCCATGGGACCGTCGGCGGGCATCCGCTGGTCTCTCACGGCGTTGGTGATGATGGGCGCGTTGGCCCGCCACAGCTCATAGCTGTCGAGCGAGCGCGCCGCGCTGGCGCTGTTGTGACAGTTGCGGCACCGCGCCTCGTGGATGGGGCGGATGTCCTTGTCCCAGCTCAGCGGCCCCGAGGCCAGGGGCGCGTAGTCGAACGGCACCGCGCGCCGCGCCTCCGAACCATCCGCGTAGCGCGCCACCACCGACAGGACGTAGCGGCCGGCCTCCAGCGACGCGAAGGAGTAGGCGCGGTGCGTCCCGTCGGCCTCCAGGCCTCCCAGGCTGTAGTCCGGCCCCTCCGTGGGAATCTCCGAGTTGCCCAGCGTGTAGACGACGCTCTGGGGCACACCGCCCGGCGGCATCACCGCGCGCACCACCAGGCCATCATTCACCAACTGCATGCCCTGGTAGAGCCCCCGGAGGCGCGGCACCAGCACGGGGCTCAGCGCGGCGGCCACTCCGCCCTGCTGCACCCACACGCTGCCGCTCTCGTCCGCGGCGAGGAACTGGAAGTCCCCGGCGCCGGCGTCCGTGGCCGCGCGCCAGACGTTCGCGTCCGCGTCGAACTGGAGCAGCGCGCCGTCCGTCTTCGCCCACAGGAAGCGGCCCGAGGCGATGAGCTGCCGCGGCTGCCGCGGCAGCTCCACGCGGCGCCAGCCGTCCTTGCCCCGGCGCAGCAGGGCCTGGCTGGTGAGCGCCCACAGCTCACCGGCGGTGCCCACCGCGGGCCCGATGCCCGCCAGCGCCTGCAGCGACTCGCCCTCCGCCAGGGGCGCGCTCGTCGTGTGCACCCGGTAGTTCGTGGTGCTGAGCGCCACCGCGACGCTCAGCCCGCCTTCATGCAGGAACCACACGCCGGGCAGGTTCTCCGGTGAGGGCGCCGCCGCCAGCGAGGTGATGGCCTTCACCGACGCGCCGTCCACCTTCAGCTCCGCCAGCGTGCCCTCCTGCAGGCGGAACAGGCCGCGCGTGTGCGCCAGCCACACCGCGCCGTCCGCGGACTGCGCGGTGGCGATGACGCCCTGCCCCAGCGCGTCCCGCCAGGGCGGCGCGATGAGCCACCCCGACTCCGCCATGAAGAGCCCGTTCTGCGTCTCCACCAGGGCGCTGTGGGGCCCCAGCCGGAAGACGCCGAGGGTGCCGCCCGCCGCCACCTCATTGCCCGGGTGCGGCTCCAGCGCCCCATACGTGCCGTCCAGCCGCAGCCGGACGAGCTCGCGCGAGGCGGTGGCGAAGACCCCCCCGCCCGCCTGGTCCGCGAAGCCAGGGACGGGCGCCAGGGCCGTGATGGCTGGGACCTGGACCGGCTGGAAGGGCGCCGGCTCGGGCTTGTCGAGCGGAAGCGAACGGTCCTCCCCGCATGCCCCGAGGACCGCGAGCGAGAGCAGCGAGAGGACGGCGGAGGCGGAGGCCCGCGGATGGATGCGCATGCGAAGTGGACGGCTCAGGCGAGGATGGGGCGCAGCGGTTCGACGCGAGTGATGCTGTAGTCCAGCCCCGCGGACGCCAGCACCGTGGCGATGACGTGCTCGGGGAGGATGTTCTCGCCGTTCGGGTCCGACGCGCCGTTGCGCAAATCGAAGGTGCCCGGCGCCATGCCAATGTCCCCGCTGCGGCCGAACACGAAGTTGTGCTTGATGCCGGCTCCCATCAGCAGCGCGGAGTTGCTCAGGTGGTGGTCACGGCCACCTGCGCTGTTGATGAGCGGCGTGCGGGAGAACTCGGAGAACACCATGATGGTGGTGTGGTCCATGAAGGTGCCACCCGCGGGATGGTCGCTCTCACGCAGGTCCTTCACCAGCATGGCCAGGGCGTCGAAGCCGCGCCGCTGGTTGTTGGCGTGCGTGAGCTGGCTGCCGAAGTGGGTGTCCAGGCCGCCCGTGAGGTTGATGGTGACGCACTGGGCAATGCCCTTCTTCAGCGCGGTGGCCACCGTGGCGGCGCGGCCGCGCTCGCCATTCACGTCGTTGATGTTGCTCAACTGGTAGCGCCCGCGGATGGCCGCCATCTCCGGGCCATGCGGCTGATTGGCCGCGGCGAGGAAGTCGAACGACTTGTCCAGGCCCTGGGACTGGATGAGCCGCATCTGCTCCTGGCTGTTGGCATAGGTGGTGCCCACCCCACGCGCGCCATAGGCCGCCTGCTCGCAGTTGACGGGCTGGCCGCGGAAGTCGAGCAGCTGCTGCTCGATTTCGCTGTCCAGCGTGTCCGTGCTGCCCTTCAGCGTCAGGAGCAGGTCGTCCCGGCGGCTGACGCGCAGCGCGTTGGCATAGCCGCCGTACCGGTCGTTGTACGACTCCACGTTGTAGGAGATGGAGGCGATGGGCACGCGCGGCTTCATCTGCCCCACGATTTCAGTCGCCGTGGAGGAGCCACGCGCCGCGCTGCCGATGGGCATCTTCCCGGTGAGGAAGTAGCGGTAGCCCACCTCGTGGCCCAGCGTGTTCATGTTGATGCCGCGCACCACGGTCATCAAGTCGTAGTGCCTGGCCAGCTCGTTGCCCACCGCGGGCCCGAAGTCGATGTTCGACCGGCCCACGCCCGGCAGCTCGGCGGGGATGAGCGGCCGGGACTCGAAGCGGGAGTCGTTGATCTGGTCATAGCCCGGGAGGATTTTCGTCTCCGAGGCCCGGTCCGCGGTGAACTCGGTCGGGTCCCGCGGGTCGAAGGCCAGCAGCTGGTCCCAGCCCCCGTTGAAGTAGACGAAGACGAAGCAGCGGTCCGCTGGCGCCAGCTCCGCCGCCTGGGCGAAGGCGCGGAAGGGCAGCCCCCCCAGCAAGGTGGAGCCCATGAAGCCGGCGGTGGCCTTGAGGAAGGTGCGGCGCCCGTGGGCGCAGCCCTGGGCGCAATTCTCGTCGTGGCGGTTCTTCTTCATCGCAGTCACTCCGAGCGTCAGTAGGTGATGAAGCGCGGGTCCGTCAGCATGGCGATACACACCACGGCCAACGTCTCATGGCGCTTGGAAGAGGCCAGGGTCTGCACCCGGGCCGCGGCCTGGGTGAAGAAGGACGTCCACTTCGTGAGCTCTTCGCCCGCCAGCGGCGCGCCCCAGAAGCGGGTGGACATGTAGACGAGCTGCGCGCGCACCTCCGCGTCGGTCAGCTTCGTCAAATCATCCCACTTCTCAGGCAGCAGCCGCCCCATGGTGCGCGCCGACGCGTCCGTCATGCGCAGCTCCGCGGACGCCTGGTTCAGGCACACCTTGCGCGCGCCGTCCTCCAGGAACTTGGCGAACACCAGGTTGGGCTCGGTGTTCTCGCTCACCACCAGGGCGTAGTCCGCGCGCCCCATGGACGTGGCGCGCGAGTCCAGCTCGCTCCAGCGCTGCCCCACCGCTTCGATGATGGCGGCGTCCAGTTGGGCCACGGTGAGGCGGCGCGGCGCGCGGCCCACGCTGCCGTCCTGGGCCTCCGGGTCCGGCAGCGGCGTGAAGTCGCCGGGCTGATGCGGGTTGGGGATGGGCTCGATGATGCCGTCCGCGGACTGCGTGTCATCCTTCGTGCAACCGGTGGCCAGCGCGAGCAGCGCGGCGGTCAAGACGAGGCGGCGCATCAGTCAATCCTCCGGTAGGCGTCGGACGTCACCACGCGCTCGATGAGCGCCTTGAGGCGGTGGCCGTTGCGCGCGAAGTCCTGCGCGAAGGGCACCAGGTACATGCGCTGCTCCTCCGCCGTCATCGGGCGGCCGAGGAACTCCGTCCACACGCGCCGCACCGTGCAGCGCTCCAAATCCCCGGACTGGAGCATCTTCTGCACCAGCAGCGCGGGGCCGGCCTCGATGTTCTGCTCCTCGTCCGCCGTGCGGTACAGGTACGTCTTGAGCATGCCCAGGCTGCTGGCGCCGTCACCGTCGTACGCCTGCATGATGTACTGGCTGCACTCACCGCCGCAGTTGGTGTCGCCGTTGAGGGCGCAGTCGCGGCACTTCGGGTCGTAGCGAGGGAACTGGTCGGGCGCCAGGAACTGCGCGGAGCGCTCCGCGTAGCGGCCCCAGTGCGCGCCCGTGGGCTCGATGGTGGCGTGGCAGTAGTTGCAGCCGCAGCGCACCGCCAGGTTGTTCTCGCGGTTGCACGCGTCCTCCGGCGCGGGGGATGACGCCCCCGTCGGCGGCGCGAACGTCTTGCAGAGGAAGGCCTCGTAGAAGTGGTTCACCCGCGCGCGGTGCGTGGGGAAGCGGTAGAGGTAGGACGGCGTGGTGAGCACGCCCGCGTGCCCCTCGTCACGCGTGTACTCCGTCCACGCCTCCGTGTCGTTGAAGGCCACCGCCGGCACGGCGCCCGGCGCGGCCGGCGTCGTCACGTTGAAGACGCCCACGCCCTGCTGGCTCCGGAAGTACTCGGACAGGGTGCCGTTCACGAACGAGCGGCGCGTGGTGAGGATGTTGAAGTAGGGCTCGTCGCGCTGCACCACCGACTCGGCGATGCGCAGGGGCTCCTCGTTGAAGGCGGCCACGCGCAGGCCGTGCACGTCCTTGATGTCCTGCGCGGCGATGGCGGGCACCTCGCAGCGGCGCATGCCCACGCCGCAGCCGCAGCTGCGGTCGGAGGAGAAGCGGGCCGTCTCACAGGACGCCATGTTCCAGGGGTTGTGGGTGCGCTCCTGCGCGTTGATGGCGCACACCTTGACGCTCTCCGGCGTCTTGTCGGTGGCCCAGTAGGGCGCGGGCTTGTTCACGAAGCCCTCGCGCAGCACGCAGCCGCGCTGCACCCCGTAGTTGCCCTTGAGGCCGTTGCGCAGCTCCAAATCCAGCGTGCAGCGCTTCAGCTCGGTCAGCGCCGGCCTGGAGTCCGGGTTCGGGTGCTTGAACGCCTTGATCCTCGTGCCATCCATCTCCTCCACCGTCAGCGCCAGGGTCGTGGTCTTCCTCGGGTCCGGCGTGCAGATGAAGGCCCCGGCGCTGCTGCCCGAGCCGCGCTGATCACAGAAGAAGAGGTACTTGTGCTGCGGGTGGCTGGTGCTCAGCAGGTCCGAGCACTTCGCCGTACCATCCGGCGTGGTCGGCGCCAGCGGCGTACACGCGAAGTAGTTCGTGTCGTAGTCGTAGCTGACGGCCAGCGGCACGCCCTCATCGTCGTGGCACTTCGTCCGGGGCTGCGCGGTGAGCGGCGCCGCGTGCGCGTCCGGCTGCGCCGCCGTGAGGCACTCGTCCTGCGCGATGTCGGAGTCACACGTCGCGCCATTCGCGCCGCGCAGCATCGTGGCGGGATTGCCGGCCACGCCATATGCGGTGGTGATGCCGTTACCCGTCATCCGCGAGTTCTGGTTGTTGTTGAGGCTCCCGGAGAGATTCGAGCGCAGCAACGCGCGGTGATAATGGCGGATGCGCGCGTTGAACTCGTCCTTCGTCATCATCGCGCGGATGTCTTCCACGTCGATGGAGCCCTTGGCCTGGGCCGCCTGGTACTCCTCATAGGTGGGAGGACGGCCGAGCAGGTCCAGCGACAGCTGCCGGAGGTGCCGTTCCAGGGGCACCTTCGCGACGACTGGTGAACAGACAGCCTCCTCTTGAGCGGAGGCTGGCAGGGCCAGCAGCAAGGCGGCACCAGCCAGGCAGGCAAGGTAACGCACACGGAGCACGGGGACCTCCGGAAGGGGGGGTCGGGGGGGACCATTCTCAGTATGCAGGAATTACCGTTTCAAGATCCAGCAACGCCTTATGAAACACTTCATCCCACATGCAGTCCCCAATGGTGTCAGCCAGTTAGCAAGGGTTGCAACGAAGCCCGCCGCGCGAGACATAGGGCCCCATGTCGAACGCCGCCCAAGCCGCGCTGCCGCCCCGTGTGAGTGACCGGGCCTTCTTCATCTTCACCGCCGTGGTGTCCGCGCTGGCGTTGGCGTTCATCGGCTGGATTCTGCTGGTGCGCGGCGGCGGCCCGGTGGACGGGGTGAACCTGCGCTTCCTCCCGGCGGTGAACGCGGGCCTCAACGCCACGGCCGCGGCGCTGCTCATCGGCGGGTGGGTGGCGATCAAACGGGGCGCGCGGCAGGTCCACCAGTACCTGATGGTGTCGGCCTTCACCGCGTCCGCGCTCTTCCTGGTCTGCTACCTGTCCTACCACTTCGTGCATGGCGACACGCGTTATGTGGGGGACTGGCGCGGGCTGTATCTGTGCATCCTGGCCAGCCACGTGCTGCTGTCCATGCCCGTGGTGCCCATGGCGCTGGTGGCCTTCTACTTCACGTGGCGCAAGGACTTCACCCGGCACCGCAAGGTGACGCGGTGGCTGGCGCCCATCTGGGTCTACGTGTCGGTGACGGGCGTCGTCGTGTACTTCATGCTGCGTGGCAGCGCGCCCGCCGTCCTGTAACGCGCTGAATCAGGGCGTCGACGAAGCCGTCTGGACGCTCGCCAGCCGCGCCGCGCCGCGCGGAAGCGTCACGATGAAGGTGGCGCCGCGGCCCTCCTGGCTCTCCACATGGATGGTGCCGCCGTGCATCTGCACCATGCGGCGCGCGCTGGCCAGCCCCACCCCGCTGCCCGTGACGCCCGGCGCCACGTTGCGACCGCGCCGGAAGCGCTCGAAGACGAAGGGCAGGTCCTCGGCGGGAATGCCCATGCCCTCGTCCGTCACCTGAAGCAGCACGCGCTCCTCCAAGCCGTCCGCCTCCACCGACAGCGTCACCGCGACGGTGGTGTCCGCGGCGCTGTACTTCACCGCGTTGCCCAGCAGGTTCTCCAGCACGCGCTCCAAGGCGCGGGGGTCCCATTGGCCGGTGAAGTCCGTGCCCTTCGCATGCAGCACGAAGTGGTTCCGGCCGGAGGCCTCCATGGCATGCACCTTGGAACGCACCAGCGCCAGCAAGTCCATGGGCGCCCGGTCCAAGGGCTGCTCGTCAGTGCGCGTGGCGCCCAGGAAGTCGTCGATGAGCTCACCCATGCGCTGCGTGGCGCGGATGATGTGCTCCAACCGTGACGCCTGCGCGGCCCCCAGCTCGCTCTTCAAAAGCTGGCGCTGCAGCAGCTGGGCGTTGAGGGCCACGATTTGCAGCGGCCCCTTGAGGTCATGCGTGGCCAGGGCGGCCAGTTCGTCGCGCACGGCCAGCGCCTCGCACGCGGCCCGCTCCGCGCGCGCGGCCTGCGCCCTGCGCTCCTCCAGCTCGCGCACCATGCGCACCGTGTCCACCGCGGCCCGAAGACTGCGGCGCAGCCGCTCCGCGCTGTACGCATCCTTGACCAGGTAGTCCTGCGCCCCCGCCTTTATCGCCTCCACCGCGACACGCTCGTTGCCACTGCCGGTGAGCATCACCATCGCGGGCAGCGGGCCGCCGCCACGGACGTGCAGCTCGCGCAGCAGGTCCAGCCCCGTCATGCCGGGGAGGTGGAAGTCCAGGAGCGCCACGTCCAGCAGCGGCTCGGCGGCGATGCGCTCCAGGGCGTCTTCCGCCGACGACACGGCCTCCAGCACCCATGTCTGCTCGTCGTCGCGCTCCAGGGCACGCCGCACGGCGAAGCAGTCCGCGGGGTTGTCGTCCACCAGCAGGGCGCGCAAGACGGGGGTCATGTCGCCGCCGCCCCGAGCCGCGCCCCCGCCGGCTCCGGCATGTGCGGGAGCCGCGCGGGCCTGGACGCACGCTCGTCCGCATCGCTGTCTTCCACCAGGAGGAGTGAGCGGAGCGCTGTCATGCCGGACCTCTTCCTAACGTGAAGTAGAAGGTGGCGCCTTGTCCCGGCGAGGAGTCGACCCAGAGCTCGCCGCCGTGCAACCTCACCAGCCGCCGCGCGATGGCCAGCCCCGCGCCCGTGCCTCCGCCGTACGCCTGAACGGAGTGCAGCCGGCGGAACATGTCGAAGATGGCCTCGTGGAACCGTGAGGCGATACCGATGCCCGGGTCTTTCACAAAGAAAACGTAGGGCGCGTCATGCTGTGCCGCCGCTGGCGGACGCGCCTCGCCGGGCCCGTGGTAGCCCAGCTCCACCCAGTGTGGAGGCGCGGCCTGGTACTTGGCGGCGTTGGCCAGCAGGTTCTCCCAGACCTGGCGGATGCGGACGGCATCACAGGCGACGCGGGGCAGGCGGCGAGGCAGGCGCACCTCGGCCTTCCTTTCCTGGAGCCGGGGGGCCACCACGGCCACGGCCTCCTCCACCAGCGCATGCATGTCCACGTCGCGCCAGGCCAGCTCGATTCGGCCCAGCCGGCTGTACTCGAAGAGGTCTTCCAACAGCGACTGCGCCCGGCGGGCGAGCCACACCACGGACTGGAGCTGGTCGCGGCCCTCTCCCGTGAGCGACGCGCCGTGGTCCTCCAGGAAGAAGGACGTGTACTGCTGGATGCCGCGCAGCGGCTCGCGCAGGTCGTGCCCCACCGTGCCGCTGAAGGACTCCAGCTCCTCGTTGGAGCGAGCCAGCGCGCGCGACAGCCGGGCCAGTTCCGCGGCATGGCGCAGCACCACGCCCACCAGGGCGCCCCGGAAGGACTCCGCTGCGTCCACATCCGCCTGCGTCCAGGGTGTGCTGGCGCCTCGCACCTCCTCGCGCCACGCATCGAATGAGGCCCGGGGATGCAGGCGCGTTCGACCGGGCTCGGGCTGGACGGGCTTGTGCGGGTTGCCAGCCCAGGTGACGGTGCGCGCCACCTCCGGCCGGAACCAGAGGACGAAGCGAGGCGCTTGAGGGTCCAGGCGGACGGCCAGCACACCCGCCGCCACGTCCGCGCGTCCGGCCAGGGGTGGGTGCCAGGTGCCCAGCCGCTCGGTATGCAGGGTCCCGCTCGCGGCGGGCAGGCCCGCCAGCCGCGTGGCCAGCGCTTGGACTTCCTCCGGGGTGGGCGTCTGGCCCACGAGCAACGGCGCCTCGACCTGCTCCGGGTCAAGCCGCTCGCCCAGCAGGAGCGCCGCGCCGGTGGCGCCGGTGAGCGCCATCAACTGCGCCCCGCGGGCTTCGAGCGCGACGGGCAGCGACGCGCCATCCCCCAAGCCCTCGACGAGCTGGCCCAGGAGCGCCGCACGATGCGCGCGCGAGGCCGCGTCCGCGCCGCGCTCCTCCGTGGCGAGCTGAAGCGCCAGCAGCCGCGACAGCACCTCACAGGCCTGCCTCCGCGCGGCGGAGACGTGACGCGGTGACGAATGGTGGCAGGCCATGAGGCCCCACAGCTCGCCGTCCTTCAGCAGCGACACTGAGAAGGAAGCGCCCACCCCCATGTTGCGCAGATATTCGAGGTGGACCTCGGACACGCTGCGAAGCGCGGCGCCGGACAGGTCCAGCGGCTGGCCCGTGTCCGGCAACGTCGGCGGCACCAGGCCCACGGGCTTCGCCTGGACGTCCGCGATGAGGCGCAGCGGATTGCGGCGGTAGAGCGCCCGCGCCTGCACGGGGATGTCACTGGCCGGGAAGTGCATCCCCATGAAGCTGTCCATGCTCGCGGCCCGGCTCTCCGCCACCACCTCGCCGTGCCAGTCCGCATGGAAGCGGTACACCATGACGCGGTCGAAGCCGCTGAGCGACCGCACGCCGTCCGCCGCGGCCTGGAGCAGCGAGGACGTCCCCCGCCCCTGCCCCAGCGGCGACACCAGCGCGTGGATGGCGGACAGCGCGGCCTCGTCGGCGAGGGCGCCCTCCGCCGTGAGGGGCTCCAGCTCCAGCACCGACAAGCCGCCGCTGACATGCAGCAGCGCGGAGCAGGCACGCCCTCCGGCCTCCACCACCACGGGCCCGGCGACAGAGCCCGCCCGCACGCGCCGCAACGTCTCCGCGTCCAGGACGCTGGTGATGGGCTGCCCTCGCAGCGCGGAGGGCGCCGCGCCCAGCAGGGCCTCCGTGTTGGCGCTCACCACCTCGATTCGGGATGACGCCGCAGGGAAGGCCACCAGCACGCCGTGAGGCTGGATGCCTCCCAGCAGGTGGATGGGCTCCCGGTCGCACTGGCCCAGGTCAAGGTCAGGCGGAGACGGAGGCATGTGCCTGTTCCCGCCGCAGCCAGGCAGCGAAGGCGTCAAACGTGTCCTGAGCGCCCTTCACCACGCGGGCGTCGAAGGCGTCTCCCGCGGCGGAGACGGAGGCCTGGTTGACGGCGTCACCGAAGGCACGCCACCGGGGCCCGACGTCGTCTCCGTACGCGCGGAAGAAGGAGAAGTCGCCCAGGGACGGCACGCCGTCGAAGTGGCGGCGCAGGTGCCGGAGGATGAGCTGGCCGCCCAGCGTGGAGCCCTCCAGGACGTAGAGACAGCCCAGGGCTTCGGGCACGCCTGTCAGTGAGGGCAACTCCCCGCAGCGAGGCAGCCGTTCGAGCGAGGCGTCGTCATGGCCGAGCGCGCGGAGGTCCTCCTTCAACAGGGGCACCTTCCAGCGCGCGTGGATGGACAGGCCGGCAATCGCCTCCAGCCCCAGCCCGGCGAGCCGGGCCTCCAGCGGAACGTAGAAGCCGTGAAGCGCTTCCAGGTGGCGGCGGTACGCCGAGGGCGTCAGGTCCGCGTCCATCAACCGCACCTGCGCCTCGGTGCGCTCGTGGTGCGGGCGCGTCTCACTCTTCAGTCGCTGCATCAAGGACAAGGTGCCTGCACGATGCCGCCGTCGCTGCCCCATGGGAACCGGGAGTGGTGGACAAGTGTCCACCGCCCTACCCCTCGGGCGTCCTGGACACGGGCGCCCGAGCGGCCTCCAGACGTCACGGCCAGTGTCCAGGAATGGCGTGGACATCCACGGGTTCATCTCCAGGAATGCTCGTGAAGGTATTTGAAGTCGAGGAAGATACGGCCGCTGGTTACACGGGCAGCATTGACGCCATTCACCGCTGGGGGCTACCGGGCGTACAGCCCTGCCCGACATGCCGCGCGGGAGGCGGCTCCCCCGCCCTCGCCTATCCCTGCGTCGACCTTTTCAGCCTGCCTGACCTGCGGTAACGAGCCGTTCGACCTGCCCCAGCCCATCATCCTCCAGGCATCCTCCCTGCCCGCGGACATGGACCTCTTCCGCATGGAAGACGCATGGACAGTCATCCTCGCCACGAAACGCTTCGTCGACGCGGCGGCGCGACTGAAGTCGGACGGCGTGGTGTTCCGGGAGCGGGAGTGCCGCTGATGGGCCCAACCCTCAGCCGCAGAAGCCGTTGGCCAGACACGTCCGTCCCACCCCACACGTCAGGCCGGAGGTGCGGCAGTTGGGCTGACAGGCCCCCGAACCCGTGCCGTCGCGGTAGCAGACGTACCCGGAGCGGCAATCCCCCTGCCCCGTCCCCACCTGCAGCGTGCAGGTCGCCAGACAGGCCTTGAGGCCCGAGGTGGAGTCCACGATGTAGCACCGCGAGCCCGCTGGACACGCGGAGCGGGTGCAATCCAGGGAGCAGTACCCGCCCGGATAGTCCGTCACGCACACGCCCCCGGGACAGTCCACGTTGGAGCCGCACGCACTGCCCACCACCAGCGCCGGGTCATCATCGATGGGCGCAAGGGGAAGCAGGTCGAAGCTCACATTCTCGATGCGGTCGCCCGCCTCCACCTCCAGCGGCTCGAAGGAGTCCACGTTGCGCCAGTAGCCGGTGCGCTCACCGTCCTCGAAGAAGTTGCCATCCTGGTCGTCGTCGATGGTGGCCAGCGCGTAGTACGTCCGCGGCGCCAGGGAGATGCTGTACGCGTAGCCCCCCGACGCGCGCGCGACGGCGATGGCGTCCTCCGAGGCCTGCCACTTCCCTCGCGCGTCCTGCCACACGAACGCGATGAGGGCGTCCAGGTCGTTGGCAGCCCCCGCGACGCCAATCTTCACCGCCACCGTCGCAGAGCCCGCCGCCCCCGAGCCCACCAGGCTCAGCGTCACCACGGTGTCCGCGCCCGCCAGCCCGGAGGCATCCACCGCCACGCTCAGCGAGGCCGAGCCGAAGGCGGGCACCCGCACCGAGTCCCCCTGCGGGAACGTCACCGCCGAGGCATTGGGCCCGCTGACGCTGGCCGACACCGTCAAATCGCCGCCCCGGTTTCCTCCCACGTTGTTGAGGGTGAGCTGCTGCGTACCGCTGCCCCGGAAGAACAGCGTGGACGTCGTCACGTTGAGCTGGGGGTCCAGCGTGCCGGGGTCCACGTTGGCGATGCGGGCCAGCGCCGCGCGCGCATTGACGAGCCCCGCGCCGCAGCCCTCCGGGCACTGCGAGTTGGTGAGCGGCGTGGCGGTGGCCTTCAGCGTGCTCTCCGCCACCGCGGCCGTCAGGTCCGGCCGCGCCGCCGCCATCAACGCCACCACGCCCGCGACGTGAGGCGCCGCCATGCTGGTGCCCTGCGAGAAGATGTAGGCCGGCTGCCCGTTCTCATCCAACACCGTGGACAGCACGCCGTCCGGATAGCCGTCGCCGTTCAGGTCCTCGCGCATCTCCCCACCGGACGCCACCACGTCCACGTCCACGCCGAAGTTGGAGAAGCTGCTGCGCTGCCCCGCCAGGCTGGTGGAGCCCACGCAGATGACGTTCTGCTGGTTGCACGGCGTGCTGTTGCGCGCATCCACGTCCTCGTTGCCCGCGGCGACGACGATGATGGCCCCGCGCCCCAAGGCCGCGTCGATGGCGTCCTGGTACAGCGCCTGCGGCGGCGCGCTGCCACCCAGGCTCATGTTCACCACCTTCGCGGGGTTGGGATTGGGCGGCACGCCCGGCACGCTGCCGCCCGTGGCCCAGGTGATGGCCGCCGCGATGTCGAAGCTGGTGCCGCCCTTCTTCCCCAGCACCCGCACCGGAAGCAGCTTCGCGTTCCAGGCCACGCCCGCGACGCCCACCTCGTTGTTCGTGTCCGCGCCGATGGTGCCCGCCACATGCGAGCCGTGCCACGAAGAACCACCGTTGGGCGTGTCCCCGCCTTCGTCCCGCGGGTTGCTGTCCCGGCCGTCGCCGTCACCCGCGTTCTCCGGGTCCGAAATCATGTCGTAACCCGGCAACACGTTCGTCAGGTCCGGGTGCGCGACGATGCCGCTGTCCAGGACGGCCACCACCACGTTGGACGCGTCCGGCACCTGGTCCCATGCGGCCGGCAGGTTGAGCGTGGGGTAGTGCCACTGAAGGCTGTAGCCCCGGTCATTGGGCGCCGCCGACGCCCGCATCCGCGCGTTTCGCACCGCGTACGTCACGCCCGGCACCCGGGCGAGCTGCGCCGCCCACTCCTGCGTCTTCGCGGCCGTCACCGCCTTGCCATCCAGCGGCTCGTAGCCCACCAGGTGCACGTATTCACTGGCGTAGCCCTTGTGCACCGCGCGGAAGCCCGAGCGCCGCACCGCCGCCAGCACGCGCTCCGTCGACAGGCCCGCTTCCTCGAAGCGGAGGATGACGTCCCCGGGAATCGTGGGGTCCTCGTGCGAGGCCCGCTCGAGCGGCGCGGCGCCCGGCTGCGACGGGACAATGGGGAGCCCCGGCACGGCCTTCGGCGCCCCCCGCGGCTCGCGCGCCCGCCCCGCGTGCATTTCCCGCAGCGTCCCCTTCAGCGTCTCCAGCGCACCCGCGCGAAACGGCGAGCGCACCGTCTGGGAGGCACTGTCGCCAGCGGACCGTTCGCTGCCCCGGAAGGGCGTCAGCGCCCCCTGGATGCGCCCGGTCTGGGATGGCGGCTCCCCCGGGTCTTCATCGTCTCCAGAGCAGGAGGTGGCGGAGAGCAGCAACAGTCCCAGCAGCAGCAGGCGACGCATTCAGGCGACCCCTCGGAAGAACACGAAAGAGGCGACAGCCTAACATCCACTGCCCGACGGGGCCGCGCCGCTCAGCTCGCCATGGCCTCGCTGCTGTCTTCCGTGTCCTCGCCAACGTTGCCGTCGGCCGCATCGTCCAGTGCGCCGACATCTCGCGGCACGCCGTCCACGTACGTCACCACGTTGCCCGGCATCGCCGGCACTCGCGGCCCGGGCGTCACCACGCCCGTGAGGTTGAGCGGGTCCACCCCGGACAACTGCACCCGCACACCGGACGGTGGCTGACGGCGCACCGAGCGCGCCATGTCCACCGCCTCCGGCAGCGCGAACTGCTCGCCCACGGAGCCCGACACGAAGCGGCCGCCGCGCACCTCGCCGCGCGCCTCCATGCGGCGGTACACGAAGAGCAGCTCGCGCCACGTGGGCGCCAGCGCCTCGCGCATCACCAGGTCGCGCCAGACGATGCCGTAGCGCTGGAGGAAGAGGCGCGCCAGCGAGTCCAGCACCTCGTCCTGCGACTTCGGCTCCGCGGGCGCCAGCAGGCTCCAGCGGCCCGGGCCACCGCGCTGGAGCAGCTTCTGCCGCTTGCGGTGCGCCGGACTCTGGAGCACGCGCAGGTTCTGCACCGCGTCCGCCGTCACCAGCCCGCGCGCCACCAGCTCCCACAGCGCGTCCTCGATTTCGGCGGGCAGCCTGCGCGCGCGCGACACCAGGTCCTGGAAGAAGCAGGCCCCGCGCCGCTCCAGCACCGCGACCACGTCCCTGGCGGGCGCGCTCAAGTCCGGCGGCGTCCACACGTCCCCATCCGCCAGCACCGCGTGAGGCCGCGCGGCGGTGAGCATCCACTCCAGGTCCTCGCGCAAGGTGAAGGTCAACGACGCGTTGCGCGTGGGCGACGCCCGCGAGCGCGGGGGCGCGGGCTCCGGCGGCACCACCGGCGCGCCCCGGCGTGGCCCTGGCGTGGGCTTCGCTTCCTTCGTCGTCAGCCGCCCCCAGGCCACCTCACCCGCGTAGCAGGCCCGCTCCAGCAGGTCCGGCGTGTAGCCGCGCATGCGCGCGGGCAGCAAGAAGCGCTCCCACGCGGACGCTGGCGCCTCATAGCCCTGCAGCAGCCGCACCGCCTTGAGCAGCCCCGTGGAGCCGCGCAGCGCGTCCAGCTCCTCCAGGTGGTGCCAGCGGAAGAGGAAGCGCATGAAGTCCTGCGCGCTCAGCGGCTCGATTTCCTTGCGCAGCCGTCCCACCGTCAGCCGGTGGATGCGCTGGAGCAGGCGCCGGTCGCACCACTCCAGCGGCGCGCTGGCCCCATCCGTCAGCGGGACTTCCAGCGGGCGGAAGCGGCCGCGCAGCACGTTGCCCTGGGCCTCCAACTGATGCATGGCCGCGTTGACGGAGTCCTCGTCCAGCACGACGAGCCGGGCCAACTCCGCCACCGTCGTGGGCCCCAGCATCTCCATGCGTCCGCGCACCACCTGGAGCACGGCGGCGTCCCGCTCCACGGGCCGGTCATGCGCCAGCACCGGCAGCGGCGGCTGCATGGGCGCGTCCGGGAAGAGCACCCGCAGCGCGCTGCCCCGCTCCGCCGACACCAGGAAGCGGCCCGCGGGCAGGTCCATCCACGCCACCCGGCCCTGCTCGAACAGAGGCGTCGCCATGCCGCGCGGCACCTCCTCGGCGGGCAGCAGAATCAACTGCAACAGCGCGTCGTGCAGTTCGTCCTCGTCGCGCATGGGCGGGGCGGCGTCCGCCACCACCGTGGCAATCGCCGTCGCGTCCAGCGCGCCGAAGGCCGTCACGTCCTCGGCGGGCATGGCGCGGCGCAGGGCCACGTTGCGCACGCGGCGCTCCTCGGCGGGCGCGTCATCCAGGAAGGTGTAGGGCTGGCTGTGAATCATCGCGTGCGCGAAGAGGCTGGGCTCCGGCACGTCGCGCGCCAGCAGGCGGATGCGGCCATCCCGCATGCCGCGCAGCACCTCGCGCAGGCCGTCCACGTCCATGGCCTCGCGCAGGCAGTCATCCATGGTCTGCTTCACCAGCGGATGGTCCGGCAGCTCCAGGTCGCCGCCGCCGTGGTTGTCCTGGCAGCCCACCTGCTCCGGGAACACCGACGCCAGCAGGTCCTCACTGCGGGCGCGCTGGAGGTTGGGCGCCACGCGCTTGCCCCCCATCATCCGGTGCAGCGCGAGCGACCGCGTGGCCACCCACCGGAAGCGGGTGCCGAAAATCGGCGCCTGGAGCACCGCCTGCACCAGCACCTCCTCCACATGGTCCGGGTGGAGGAAGTCGAAAATCTCCGCCAGCGGGAAGGAGTGCTGCTCGCCCAGCGACAGGAGGATTCCGTCCTCCGTCGCCGCCGCCTGGAGCTCGAAGTCGAACGAGCGGCAGAAGCGCTTGCGCAGCGCCAGGCCCCACGCGCGGTTGATGCGGCTGCCGAAGGGCGCGTGGATGATGAGCTGCATGCCGCCCGCCTCGTCGAAGAAGCGCTCGGCCACCACCGTGGTGTGGCTGGGCACCGCGTCGAGCATCTTCTGCCCCGTACGCAGGTAGCCCATCAGCGCGTCCACCGCGGGCGGCGGCATGCGCAGCTCCTTCTGGAGGAACGCCGGCGCGTCCTCGCGGGACGTGAGCGCCTCGCGCAGGCGGCCCACCTGGAGCGACAGCTCGTCCGTGCGGCCCGGCGCCTCGCCGCGCCAGAAGGGCACGTTGGGCGGCGCGCCGCGCGCGTCCTCCACCTGCACCGTGCTGCCCGACACGCGCTGGATGCGCCACGCGGTGCTGCCCAGGAGGAAGATGTCCCCGGGCGACGACTCCACCGCGAAGTCCTCGTCCAGCGTGCCCACCACCTTGCCCTCCGGCTCCGCGGTGACGTTGAAGGTGAAGGTGTCCGGGATGGCGCCGCCATTGGTGAGCGCGGTGATGCGCACGCCGCGCCGACCCTTGAGGCGCTGGTTCACCCTGTCTCTGTGGAGGTGGATGCCCGCGCGGCCCCGGCGCGCCGCAACGCCTTCGGACAGCAACTCCAGCACGCCCTGGTACTCCTCCCAGGTGAGGTTCCGGTACGGATACGCGCGCTGGAAGAGGCTGAAGAGCGCGCGTTCGTCCCACTCCTCACAGGCACACGCGGCGACAATCTGCTGCGCCAGCACGTCCAGCGGCTTCTCCGGAATCCGCACCGCGTCCAAATCACCTTCGCGCACGGCGTTGAGGAGCGCGGTGCACTCCATCAGCTCGTCGCGCGTCATCGCGAAGAGGATGCCCTTGGAGATGGCCGCCTTGTGGTGGCCCGCGCGGCCCACGCGCTGGAGCAGCACGGAGATGGCGCGCGTGCTGCCCAGCTGCACCACCAGGTCCACGTTGCCCACGTCGATGCCCAGCTCCAGCGACGCGGTGGCCACCATGGCCCGCAGCTGCCCGGACTTCAGCTTCTCCTCCGCGGCCAGCCGGATTTCGCGCGACATGCTGCCGTGGTGCGCCGCCACGGTGCCCTCGCCCAGGCGCTCACCCAGGTCGTGCGCCACGCGCTCCGCCATCTTCCGCGTGTTGACGAAGACGAGCGTCGTCCGATGCGTCCCCGTCAGCGCCACCAGCCGGTCATAGACCTGCCCCCACATCTCGTGGCTGGCCAGCGACGACAGCTCCGCGTCCGGAATCTCCAGCGTCAAATCCCACGGGCGCAGGTGGCCCACCTCCACCCGCTTGCAGTCCCGGTGGGCGGCGCCGGTGAGGAACCCGGCGATGGCGTCCAGCGGCTTCTGCGTCGCCGACAGGCCGATGAGCTGGGGCCGCACATCCGTGAGCGCCTTGAGCCGCTCCAGCGACAGGGCGAAGTGGCTGCCCCGCTTGTCGCGCGCCAGGGCGTGGATTTCGTCCACGATGACGGTGCGCACCGCGCGCAGCGTGGCGCGGGCCTTCTCCGCCGTGAGGTAGAGGTAGAAGGACTCTGGCGTGGTGATGAGGATGTGCGGCGGACGGCGCACCATCTGCGCGCGCTCGGACGCCGGCGTGTCTCCGCTGCGCACCTGGACGCGCAGCTCATGGGGCTGGAAGCCCTCCGCGCGGGCCCGGGCGAGCAGCTCCTCCAGCGGCTGGAGCAGGTTCTTCTGCACGTCGTTGCCCAGCGCCTTGAGCGGCGACACGTAGAGCACCTGCGTGCAGTCCGGCAGCGTGCCCTCCAGCGCCAGCCGGAACAGCGAATCCAGCGCGGCGAGGAACGCCGTCAGCGTCTTGCCGCTGCCCGTGGGCGCGGCGATGAGCACGTCCTGGCCTGCCTGGATGAGCGGCCAGCCCTCCACCTGGGGACGGCTGGGCTCGCCCAGCTGCTCGGCGAACCAGCGGCGAACCACCGGATGGAAGGGCGCCAGCGCCGGGTGCGCCGCGCACTCGGTGGCGAAGTCGAGGCTGATTTGCGGGGCCATGGCTACCTCCAGGGCCAGCCTGAACACAGGTACAGCCCGACGTCAACGCGACCAGACTTCGTGAGTAGGCCCCCACTGCGGGTGTGCCATGCACCCGGCGGACGCCCGTCGGGGCGCTGCCCTTGCGTGCGGGCATGACGCTGACGCGTCACGGGCGCTGCGTGACGCGTCATCCACCAGGCCACCAGCGGCCCTCCGGGGCGCGAGGCACACGCGGGCGGGGCCGCCGCGCAGCGGCGCCAGGAGGAATGTGCCTTGCACATCGCACCTCGGAACATGAGGAGCGAAAACATGAGCCCAACCCACGAGATTCTCCGGGCCCCCATCGAAACCAGGCGCCCTGACCCCTGTCGCGACGGGACGCGCGTCGCCGCGCGGATGGACGCGCCATGAGCGAATCTTCCTGCGACGTCGCCATCATCGGAGGCGGTCCAGCGGGCGCGGCCATGGCCGTGGCCTTGCGAGACCTGGCGCCCTTCCTGTCCGTCGTGCTGCTCGAGCGCACCGGCTACGAGACACACCGCTCGGGAGAGACCTTGTCACCCGACATCCGCATCCCCCTGTCCCGGCTCGGTGTCTGGAGCAGCTTCCTGCGGGATGGGCACCTGGCCTCGCGAGGGACGTCCTCGTGCTGGAGCCGCGCGGAGCCCAGCGTCCAGGACACGCGGATGTCGCCCTGGGGCTCCGCCTGGCACCTGGACCGGGCCCGCTTCGACGAACGGCTCAGCCTGGAGGCGGCCCGGCAAGGCGTCCGCGTCCTTCGCCTGACGACCCTGCTGGACGTCGAGTCCATCGCGAAGGAGGGCTATCGGCTGCACCTCTCCCAACGCAAGACAGGCGCGCTCACGCTGCGAGCGCGCTTCGTCGTGGACGCGACCGGATGGAAGGCCACCTTCGCCATGTCCCAGGGCGCGCGGCGCCGCATTCGCGACCGCTGCTTCACCGTTCATGGCGCGTTCCAGCTCCGGCCAGGAGAGCCGTTTCCCACCGATGCCCTGGTGGAAGCGTGTCCGGAAGGCTGGTGGCACTCCGCGCGGCTGCCCGCGGACTGTGTCGCCGTCACCCTGATGGGTGATGGAGACTCCTTGCACGGACTGCGGTGGGCGACACCGGAACCGTGGGTGGCCTTGCTCGAACAGGCCCCCGTCACCCAGGCCAGACTGGCCGTCTGCGACTTCGCCGGAGAGCCCCTCGTCGCCGCGCCCGTGCTCGTCGGCGAGCTCGACCGGATGCACGGTGAGCGCTGGCTCGCGGTAGGCGACGCGGCCTGCACCCATGACCCCTTGTCCGCCCAGGGCATCGCCAGCGCGCTGGACTCCGCGCTCCTCGCCGCCCAGTCCCTGGAGCGCGCCCTGCGCGGCGACGAGGATGCGCTCCGCGCCTACGAGGAAACGCTCCATCTGCGCTTCGAGGAGCATCTGCGGCGGCGAAGCCACACCTACCGCGAGGAGCAGCGGTGGCCCGGCGCGCCCTTCTGGAAGAACCGGCACGAAGCCTTCCCCGCCATGACGCCCGTCGCGGGGCAGCGCCCCGCCCCGGCGTTCACCGGGCTCGCGCCATGAGGCACCGCGCGCTCAGAAAATCCAGAGGCGCTCTTTCGGGAACGCGAGCGTGTACGCACCGGGCGCCAGTGACTCGCGCGTGCTGGCGCGCAGCGCCTGCCCTTCGAACTGGAACTGGTGCTCCCAGCGCCCGCCCACGTAGAGGGAGCTCGCCAGCGCGGCGGGGAGCCGGTTCTCGCCGGGCCCGGAGGCCAACTGGAGCGCCTCCACGCGGATGACGCCCGTGGCCGCGTCGTCACCAGGGCCGGCTCCTCGCTGCTGCCCCCACAGCGACCGGCCGCCCACCTGAAGCCGCGCCTCGCCGCCGCGCCGCTCCACCACGCGGCCTGACAGCGTGTTGTTCACGCCCATGAAGTCGGCGGCGAAGAGGCTCCGGGGCTCCGTGTAGAGCTGCTCGGGCGTCCCGTCCTGCACCACCCGCCCACCGTCCAGGAGCATGATGCGGTCGGCGATGGCCATGGCCTCCACCTGGTCATGGGTGACGAAGAGCGCGGTGAGCCCCAGCCGCTTGATGAGCGCGCGAATCCACACGCGCGCCTCCTCCCGCAGCTTCGCGTCCAGGTTGGACAGCGGCTCGTCCAGGAGCACCAGCGGCGGCCCGTAGACGAGCGCCCGCGCCAGCGCCACGCGCTGCTGCTGCCCGCCGGAGAGCTGGCTGGGGAAGCGGTCGCCATGGCCCTCCAGGCCCACGCCCTGGAGCACCTCGCGTACGGCCCGGTCCACCTGCTCGCGGGACTGCCTGCGCAGCCGCAGGCCGTAGGCCACGTTGTCGAACACCGTCATGTGCGGCCACAGCGCGTAGGACTGGAACACCAGCCCCAGGTCCCGCCGCTCTGGCGGCAGGTTCACCTTCGCCGCCGCGTCGAACACCGTGCGCTCGCCGATGTGGATGCGCCCGCGCACCGGCGTCTCCAGGCCAGCGACGGAGCGCAGCAGCGTGGACTTGCCACTGCCGGAGCGGCCCAGCAGCGCCACCACCTCGCCATCCCGGAAGTCGGCGGTGATGCCCTTCAGGATGTCATTCGTGCCGAGCCGGACGTGGACGTCCTCGACGAGCAACCGGGCCATGCTGAGACTTTCCTTCCGGACAGGGAGCGCGTCCGGTCGGCATCGTGCGACAGCTCACGGAAGGGGGCCAGCGCCAGCGCACCCGCCTCAGTGGACGCTGCGGGGACCGGCGCCAGCCACGGGCGCCCGGCTGGCGGCCTTCGACCAGGTGACGCGGAAGGTGGCCGCCGTGCCGTCGAAGGCGATGGGCCTCACGTCCACCTGCCCCGCGCCCGCCGACCGCAGCGTCTCCGCCAGGAAGCCCGCCGCGAAGTCCGGCGTGTCCGCCGTGACGTCCTTCATCCACAGCGTGGCGCTGTCCTGCGTGGACTCCTCCACGCGGACCTCGTTGAAGTTGTTGCCGGCGCGGATGTTGTACGGCACCCGCTCCAGCGTGCGCCGCGGCCCCAACTGGGTGACGAGCGACAGGCTGGCCCGGCCCACCGACGTCTGGCGGAAGCCCTGGAGGAAGCGCGCGCCCAACGCGAAGCTGGCCTCGTGCGGAGGCAGGGCCGGGAAGACATCCTGCCCCGCCACGCGCAGGAAGGCTCGCCACTGCTCCAAGGTGTACTGGGGGCGCAGCGGCTCCGACAGGTCGAGCCCCACCGCCTTCAGGCGCTGCCGCCCTTCACGGGTGAGGTACGGCCCGAGCGCTCGTACGAAGAGGGCTTCCACGGACTGAGCGAAAATGAGCTTCTCTGACGCCATGCACGGAAGGTGGTAGCGGCAACTCCGAACCGGGAGTCGTGAGGTGCGCCAAACGTCAGCTGGTCATCATCGCGGCAACCGGATGAGGAAGGTCGTGCCTTCCGTCGCACTGGAGGCCACGTGCGCGTCCCCGTCATGCGCTCGGACAATCTGCCGGGTGATGTAGAGGCCCAGCCCCAGGCCCCCCGGCGCGCCCACGTCACTGGCGGTGCGCCGGCCCCGGCGCCAGGCACCGAAGACGTGGGGCAGGTCCTCGGTGGGGATGGGCGTGCCGCGGTTGTGGATGCGCAGCACCACTTCGCGCTCGGAGCCCTCGGCGCCCACCCACACGGCGCTCTCCGCGGGGCTGTACTTCAGCGCGTTGGCCACCAGGTTGCCCACGGCCTGCTCCAGGCGGTCGGAGTCCCACTTCCCCAGGCCATCACCCTTGGACTCGAGCCGCACCACCCGGCCGGGATGGCTGGCGCGCAGCTCGTCCACGGTGCGGCGCACCACCTCGAACACGTCGCATGACGAGCGCACCACCGGAATGCCGCCGCCCAGCCGCGAGCGCGCGAAGTCCAGCAGCTGGCGAATCATCCGGTCCATGCGCTCGGCGCTGGTGAGGATGCGCTCGGTGAGCATGCCCTGGCGCTCGTCCAACGCGCCCTTGCGCCGCAGCTGCTGCGCGGACATGGACAACGCGTTGAGCGGGTTGCGCAGGTCATGCCCCAGCATGCCGATGAACTGCTCGCGGAACTCTTCCGCGCTGCGCGACTCCGTGACGTCCCGTAGGGAGGACATCACCGCCAGCACCTCGCCGCTGGCCCCCAGCGCGGGCGACAGCACATAGTCGAAATGCCGCGGGCCCCGGTCCGACTCCAAGGCGATGGTGCCCCGCTGCACCTGCCCCGTGCGCAAGGCCATCCGCACCTGTTCGAGGTACGGCGTCAGCGCCGAGTCCGCGGCCTGCATCTCATCCAGCGACCTCCCCGGTGCATGCACGGCGTGGCTGCCCCGCGCTGCGTACAGGGACTGGTTGGCCGACAGGACGCGCCCAGTCTCGTCATAGAGCGCGATGGGGTCCGCCGCACAGGAGATGGCCAACTCCAGGAGCTGGCGCTGGTGCGCCACCTCGCGGGACAGCACCTTCACCTCGCGCTCGGCCTGGCGCAGCCGGAGCAGCGCGTGGACCTGGGCCACCAGCTCCTCCGGATCCACCGGCGCCACCAGATAGCCGTCCGCGCCGCGCTCCAAGCCCTGCGCCCGGTCCCCCGGCCCCACGGCCTGTGCGGACAGGTGGAGCACCAGGACGCCCTGTGTGCGAGGCTTCTCCTTCAGCTTCCGGCACACCTCCAGGCCGCTGATGTCCGGCAGCCGCACGTCCAGGATGACGAGGTCCGTCTCCTCGTTCGCCAGCGCGAGCGCCTCCATCCCGGAAGCGGCGTCCACGACGCGGAAGCCCGCGAGCCCCAGCACGCGAGAGGTGACATAGCGGCTGGCCGCGTCGTCGTTGACGTTGAGGATGAGCGCGGAAGTGGGAGGCATACGGGGGGGTGCGAGCCAGGCTCTTTCGTAGCCGCGCCTCCGCCTGAACGCCAGATGTTACGGACGCCCACAGGGGCGCTGGCAGTGCGGGCAGACGAGCGACTGATTGTCCAGGACCCCAGCAAAAAGTTCATGGCCGGTGCCGAACGAGCCGTTTCGCGATAGGGAAGGCCCCATGCGCCCTCCCTGTCGCCCTCTTCCCGCGGACGGCCGCTTCCTCCAGGCCGTGGGTCCCACTCCGCTCGTCCCCGTGCGTCTCCACGAGGAGGGCCCCACCATCTGGTGCAAGCTGGAGTTCCTCAACCCCAGCGGCTCCACCAAGGACCGCATCGCGCGCTACATGTTGGAGAAGGCCTGGCGCCAGGGAGAGCTGGCCCCCGGCGGCGAGGTCATCGAGGCGTCCAGCGGCTCCACGAGCATCGCCCTGGCGCTGGCCTGCGCCCAGATGGGCCTGCGCTTCACCGCGGTGATGCCGGAGGGCGTCACCGGGGAGCGCATCCTCACCATCCGCGCCTACGGCGGTGACGTGGTGCTGGTGCCGCGCGACGCCGGCGTGCATGGCGCCATCGTGAAGGCGGACGAGCTGGCGCGTGAGCGCAAGGCCTTCGCGCCCCGCCAGTTCGAGAACCCGGACAACGCCGAGGCCCACCGGGTGTGGACGGGCCAGGAGATTCTGTCGCAAATCCCCGGCGGGCTGGTGCACGGCGTGGTCAGCGGCGTGGGCACGGGCGGCACCGTGGTGGGCCTGTACCAGGCCTTCGCGGAGGCAGGCTGTCCGGTGACGGCCTTCGTGGCGCGCCCCATCGCCGGGCTGGGCTGCGACATCGAATGTTGCAGCTTCAGCCCCCGCGTGCCGGGCGTGGTGGATGGCATGTCCCGGCTGTACCGCGAGGCGGACATGCCGGGCCGCGTGGAAATCGACGTGTCGGACGATGTGGCCATGAGCACCGCCAGGGCGCTCATCCGCCGCGGCTTCCCGGTGGGGCCGTCGTCCGGCCTCAACTACGTGGCCGCGGTGGAGGCCGCGACGCGACTGGGTCCGGGCGCGCAGGTGGTGACGGTGTTCCCTGACCGCATGGAGCGCTACTTCTCCACCGAGCTCATCCAGCCCAAGCCCGCGCCAGCACGCGGCGCGGCATGAGCTGAAAGGGAATGGCGTGACGCGCGCGGAGTTGCACGCTCCGTCCCGCCGCGCTATCTGGCTGACAAGCCCACGGTCATGCTCCTCCGAGTCCTGACATTGCTGGTGGTCCTGGGGCTGCCTCCCATCGCGGGGGCGGCCGAGGGACTGTTCCATCTCTGCCAGGGCGCGGTGAAGCTGGACCTGACGTGCGCCTGCCACCAGGCGAAGCGGGGGAAGGCCGCGCCGGCCGCCCCTGAAGCGGGCGTCCACGCCGACCACCACGACTGCTGCGGCGAGCTCTCCGTGCGGCTCCCGTCGCCGGAGCCCGTCACCTCGAGCTCCGGACCTTCGTGGACGCTGACGCCGCTGGCGGTGCTTCCCCAGGCCGTCGCGGTGGTGCCACCGGCGCCCGAGTCCCTGCCCACCTCGTGGGTGCGCATCCGGGGCGTGCACCGCGCCACCGCGCCACCGCTGTACCTGCGGCACTGCTCCTACCTCATTTGAGACGTCCGGCCCGCATGCGCTGAGGCCTGGCGGGTGGACGTGTGTCCACCGGCCGGATTCCGCCCGCCGCCGGTGACGTCCTTCTCCCGGCGACAGGCTCGTATCCCGTCATCTGGAGCAGGAAGTCATGTCGTCCCATGGAACCTGGAGGCGGTCCGCCACGCGGGCCGTGCTCGCCACCGGCGCCGCCGTGTGGCTGGGCCCCGGCGCGGCCGGAGCCAATGAGCAGCGGTATCAATCCCAACTCGAAGCCGTTGCCCGGCAGGCACCCGAGGCCCAGGCACCAGCGCCCTTCACGCGCGTGAGCGTGCTGGAGCGCGCGGAGCTGGTGCGGCAGGTGCTCGCGCGCAACCCCTCGCTGGAGGCGGCGCGTGAGGCCTGGCGCGCCAGCCTCGAACGCTACCCGCGTGAGACGGCGCTCGAAGACCCGATGCTGTCCTACGGCGTCGCGCCGCTGAGCATCACCGGCAGCGCGCGCTTCGGGCAGTCCGTGGAGCTGAGCCAACAGCTCCCCTTCCCCGGCAAGCGCGGCCTGCGGGGAGAGATGGCCCTGGCGCAAGCGCAGGCGATGCGCGAGGACCGCGAGGCCCTGCGCCTGCGCCTGGCCCTCATGGCGTCCACGCTCTTCGATGACTTGTTCGTCGTGGAGCGCTCGCTCGCCGTCACCGAGGAGCACCTGCGGCTGCTCGGGCAGCTCAAGAAGAGCGCGGAGGCCCAGTACGTCACCGGCCGCGCCTCGCAGCAGGACCCGCTCCAGGCGGAGGTGGAGCTGAGCGAGGTGCTGCGCGAACAGGTGATGTTCGAAGCCGAGCGCGAGCGGCTGCGCGCTCAGCTCAACGGCCTGCTCCACCGCGCGCCCCAGGCGCCGCTGCCGCCGCTGCCAGAGGCCCTGCCCGCGCAGGCCGCGGAGTCCATGCCCGCCGAACGGCTGCAAGACGAAGCGCTGCGCCTGCGGCCGGAGCTGGAGGGCCTCCGGGCCCGGCTCGGTGGAGGCGAGGCCGCCGTCCGGCTCGCGAAGCGCGACTACTACCCGGATGTCATGGTGATGGGTGAGTACAACTCCATGTGGATGGACACACCCCACCAGTTCATGGCGGGCGTCACCATCAACATCCCGCTCGACTTCGGCAAGCGGAAGGCCGCGGTGCGGGAGGCCGAGTCCGGCCTGAAGCGCCTGCGCCGGGAGGAGGAGCAGCTCATCTCCGACATCCGCGTCGAGGTGGAGCAGGCGCGCTCGCGTGCCGAGGAGACGCGGCGCGTGGTGGCGCTCTTCCAGGAGCGGCTCGTCCCCGCGGCGAAGGACCAGGTGGCCGCCGCCCGCGCGGGCTTCGAGAGCGGCAAGAACAGCTTCCAGGTCCTCATCGAGGCGGAGCGCGGCCTGCGCCGCGTGGAGCTGCGTGAACAGATGGCCCTGGCGGACGTGCAGCGCCGCCGGGCGGAGTTGGACAGGGCCATGGGCCACACCCCGGGATTGCCCCGGAACGGAGAGACGCGATGAGCCCCCCGAACCGCCGCCGCATCGCCCCCTGGCTGGGAATGTTGGCGCTCGCAGCGCTCGTCATCGTGGCCTGGAGGCCCCTCGTGGGCTGGTTCTCCGGCGCCACGTCCCACACCGGCACCGCGCCCGCCACGCATGAGGCTCACGGTGGCGCGGGCACGCCCCTGCCCGACGCCGCCTTGGAGTACACACGCGCGGCCTTCGAGTCCTACGAAGCCGCACGGGCCCTGCTCGCGCAAGACGCCATGGAGGGGCTCGCGGCCAGGGCCGGGGAGCTACAGACAGCGCTCCAGCAGGCCGCCGAGGCCGCGCAGGGTGACGGCACGCCACTGACAGCCTGGTTCCAGCAGGGCGCGGAGGCCGCCTCTCATCTGGGCGCGGCGGAGGACGCCGAGGCGGCGCGCCAGCACTTCGCGCGCGTGAGTGAGGCGCTCATCGCCCTGGCGTCCGCCGACCCGCGGCTCCAGGAAGGCTGGCACGTCTTCGAATGCCCCATGGTGGACGGGGTGAACCAGTGGCTCCAGCGCGAGCCCCAGCTGGAGAACCCGTACATGGGCCGGCGCATGCTGGCGTGTGGCACCACCAGCGAGTGGCGCGCGTCCGCGCCCACTGGTGCGCACGGCGAAGGTGACATCGCGCACTACACCTGCCCCATGCACCCGTCCGTGAAGCAGCACGGGCCGGGCGCGTGCCCCATCTGCGGCATGGACCTGACGCCCGTCAGCCGCGCCGATTTGGAGAGCGGCATCATCCAGGTGGACGACCTGCGGCGGCAGCGCATCGGCGTGAAGACGGCGCCGGTGGCGGAGGCCCCCATGGACCTGTCCCTGCGCGCGCTGGGCCGCGTCACCTTCGACGAGAAGGCGCTGGTGGACGTCACCCTCAAGCTGGACGGCTACATCCACGAGCTGCGCGTCAACGCCACGGGCGAGCCGGTGAAGAAGGGCGACGTCCTCTTCACGCTCTACAGCCCGGAGCTCTACGCCGCGCAGCAGGAGTACCTGCTGGCGCGTCAGAGCCAGAGCGCGGCCAACGCGTCCCTCGTGGGCGCGGCGCGCAAGCGGCTGGCGCTGTGGGGCCTGTCCGCGGCGCAAATCGAGCGCGTGGCCCAGCGAGGCAAGCCGGTGGAGAACATGCCCTTCCTGGCGCCCGCCAGCGGCTACGTGCTGGAGAAGAACGTGGTGGAGGGCGCGGCGGTGAAGGCCGGCGAGCGCCTGTTCCGCATCGCCCCGCTGGCGAAGGTGTGGGTGGAGGCGGACGTGTACGAGCAGGACCTGGCGCGCGTGAAGCCGGGCCAGCCGGTGGAGGTCACCCTGCCCTACCTGCCTGGGAAGAAGTACGCGGGCCGCGTCGGCTACGTGTACCCGTCCCTGCGAGGCGCCACGCGCACGGGGCGCATCCGCATCGAGCTGCCCAACCCGGAGCTGGAGCTGAAGCCGGACATGTACGCGGACGTCCGCTTCGTCCTGCAGGGCGGCGCGCGCCTCCAGATTCCCGACTCGGCCGTCATCTACACCGGCCCGCGCCGGCTGGTGTTCGTGGACCTGGGCGAGGGACGGCTGCGGCCCCAGGAGGTGAAGCTCGGCATCAAGGGACAGGGCACCTACGAGGTGCTGGAGGGCCTGTCGCCCGGCGACGTCGTCGTCACCAGCGGCAACTTCCTCATCGCGGCGGAGAGCCGCATCCGCTCCGCCACGGACTCATTCGGAGGAAGCCATGCAGCCCACTGAGCACGGCGAACAGGGCTTCATCGGCCGACTCATCGGCGCGTGCGCCCGCAACCCGTTCCTCACCCTGCTTCTGGTGGGCGCCCTGGCGGCGTGGGCCGTCCACGCGGTTCGCGGCACCCGGCTGGACGCCATCCCCGACCTGTCCGACACGCAGGTCATCGTCTTCACGGAATGGATGGGGCGCGGCCCCGACCTGGTCGAGGACCAGATCACCTACCCCATCTCCTCATCCCTGCTGTCCGCGCCGAAGGTGAAGGCCGTGCGTGGCCAGTCCATGTTCGGCATGTCCTTCGTCTACGTCATCTTCGAGGACGGCACGGACATGTACTGGGCGCGCAGCCGCGTGCTCGAATACATGGAGACGGCGCGCGGACGCCTGCCCGCGGGCGTGACGCCCACGCTGGGACCGGATGCCACCGGCGTGGGCTGGGTGTTCGAGTACGCGCTCGTGGACGAGCGCGGCAAGCACTCCCTGGCCGACCTGCGCAGCCTCCAGGACTGGAACGTGCGCTACGCGCTGTCCAGCGTGCCGGGCGTGGCGGAGGTCGCCAGCGTGGGCGGCATCGTGAAGCAGTACCAGGTGCAGGTGGACCCCAACCAGCTGCGCGCCTACGGCGTGACGCTGGGCGAGGTGACGCGCGCCGTCCGCGAGTCCAACGAAGACGTGGGCGGCCGGGTGATGGAGATCGCCGGTCACGAGCACATCATCCGCGGGCGCGGCTACATCCGCTCCACGCAGGACATCGAGACCATCCCGCTGAAGGTGAGCGAGGACGGCACGCCGGTGCTGGTGCGCAACGTGGCCACGGTGAGCCTGGGGCCGGACATCCGCCGGGGCGTGGCGGAGCTGGACGGAAAGGGCGAGGTGGCCGGCGGCATCGTCGTCATGCGCTACGGGGAGAACGCGCTCACCGTCATCGAGGCGGTGAAGGAGCGCCTGGAAGAGGTGCGCGCGGGCCTGCCGGAGGGCGTGGAGCTGGTCGTCACCTATGACCGCTCGGGGCTCATCGAAGAGTCCATCGCCACGCTCAGCCGGGCGCTGGTGGAGGAGATGCTGGTGGTCAGCCTCATCATCTTCCTCTTCCTGATGCATGCGCGCAGCGCGCTGGTCACCCTCCTCACGCTGCCGGTGGCGGTGCTGCTCGCCTTCATCCCCATGTACTACCAGGGGCTCACCGCCAACATCATGAGCCTGGGCGGCATCATCGTCGCCATTGGCGCCATGGTGGATGCCTCCATCATCATCGTGGAGAACATCCACAAGAAGCTGGAGACGTGGGAGGCGGAAGGCCGCCCCGGCGAGCGGCGTGAGGTCATCATCTCCGCGATGCAGGAGGTGGGCCCCTCCATCTTCGGCACGCTGCTGGTGCTCACCGTCGCCTTCCTCCCCGTCTTCACGCTGGAGGCCACCGAGGGTCGGCTCTTCAAGCCGCTGGCGTACACGAAGACGTACTCCATGGGCTTCGCCGCAGTGCTGGCGGTGACGCTGACGCCCGCGCTGGCGGTGCTCCTCATCCGCGGGCGCATCCGCCGGGAGGAGGAGAATCCCCTCAACCGCTGGCTGGTGGCCCTCTACACGCCGGTGGTGCGCTTCGTGGTGCGGCACGCGAAGGCCGTGGTGGCGCTGTCCGTGGTGGCCATGGCGCTGACGGTGCCGGCCTTCATGCGGCTGGGCCATGAGTTCATGCCGCCGCTCAACGAGGGCGCCATCCTCTACATGCCCACCTCGCCGCCGGGCATGTCCATCACCGAGGCCACGCGCATCCTCCAGTCCATGGACGCGCAGCTGAAGCGCCTTCCAGAGGTGGTCAGCGTCTTCGGCAAGGCGGGCCGCGCGGAGACAGCCACGGACCCGGCGCCGTTGTCCATGTTCGAGACGACGGTGGTGCTCAAGCCGAAGTCCGAGTGGCGCAAGGGCCTCACCTGGGAGGCCCTGCTGGCGGAGATGGACGAGACGCTCCAGTACCCCGGCATGCCCAACATCTTCTGGATGCCCATCCAGACGCGCACGGAGATGCTGGCCACCGGCATCCGCAGTCCGCTGGGCATCCAGGTGTTCGGGGATGACCTGGGCACGCTGGAGCAGACGGCGGTGGCGATTGAGAAGGCGGTGGCCCAGGTGCCCGGCACGCGCAGCGCGTTCGCGGACCGCGCCACGGGCGGCTTCTACGTGGACATCGAGGTGAAGCGGGAAGCGGCCGCGCGCCTGGGCCTGGGCGTGAAGGACATCAACGAGGTGGTGCTGGGCGCCATCGGCGGGGAGAACGTCTCCCAGACGGTGGAGGGCCGCGAGCGCTACCCCATCAACGTGCGCTACGCGCGTGAGTACCGCGACAGCCCCGAGCTGCTGAAGGAGGTGCTGGTCCCCACGCCGGGCGGCGCGCAGGTCCCGCTGGCCCAGGTGGCGGACGTGCGCTTCGTGCAGGGCCCGCCCATGATTCGCAGCGAGGGCGGCAAGCTCGTCACCTATGTCTTCGTGGACACGGGGCGGCCCATCGCGGACTACGTGAAGGACGCGAAGGCCGCGGTGGCGCGCGAGGTGAAGACCCCCACCGGCGTGCGCGTGGAGTGGAGCGGCCAGTTCAAGTACTTCGAGCGCGCCACCGAGAAGCTCAAGGTGGTGATTCCCGTCACCCTGCTGCTGGTGTGCCTGCTCTTGTACTTCAGCACGAAGTCCGTGGTGGAGACGGGCATCGTCCTGCTGGCGGTGCCCTTCAGCCTGATTGGCGCGGTGTGGCTGCTGTACCTGCTCGACTACAACATGAGCATCGCCGTGTGGGTGGGGCTCATCGCCCTGGCCGGGCTCGACGCGGAGACGGGCGTGGTGATGCTGCTCTACCTCACCCTGGCCCATAAAAAGGCGGACCAGGCGGGCCGGCTGCGCTCCATGGCGGACCTGACGGAGACCATCGTCGATGGCGCGGCGCGGCGCATCCGTCCCAAGCTGATGACGGTGATGACGGACATGATTGGCCTGCTCCCCGTGCTGTGGAGCACCGGCACGGGCGCGGACGTGATGAAGCGCATCGCCGCGCCGCTCGTGGGCGGACTCGTGACGTCCTTTCTGCTCGAGCTGACCGTGTATCCAGCCCTCTTCGCCCTCTGGAAGCGGCGCCACCTGCCCCAAGAGAAGCCCGAGGAAGGCACGGGTGCGCCACCCCTGCCCGCCGACCCCCAAGCAGCCTGAAGAATTGCAATCTGGCTGAATCCAGCCAGTCAGGTTCCACCCCGGGAGTTACGCAACTCCCGGGGATTGGGCGCCGATAATCGGGGCAGATTCACGCAGCCCTCCCCCCGGAAGCCCTCATGAGCCTTCGCCTGCCCCCGCTCTCCTCTGTGTTTCGCGCCACTCAGGCGCAGGCCCCCCGCACCGCCGCCGCCGCCACGGTCTCCGCGCCGCCCGCGGGCCTGCGCAAGGGCGACTCCGGGCCCAAGGTGAAGCAGCTGCAGGATGCGCTCGTGAAGGTGGGCTACATGACGAAGGCCCAGGTGACCACCGGTCCCGGCACCTTCGGCCCGCAGACGGAAGCGGCGGTGAAGAAGTTCCAGGCGGACCACAAGCTGCCCACCACCGGCTTCTACGGCGACCTCACGCACGCGGCGCTGAAGAAGGCGCTGGGCACCAGCGGCCCCACCACGCCCACCACGCCAGGCGGCAAGTTCACCAAGCCCGCGGTCATCAACGCGCCCTCGCCGAACCAGAACTCGCGCGGCGGGACGAAGATTGACACCATCGTCATGCACCACACCGCGACCAACAACGGCGCGGGGGACCTGGCGTGGATGCGCAATCCACAGAGCAAGGTGTCCGCGCACTACATGGTGGACCGCGACGGAAAGATTTATCAGCTCGTCGGCGACGACAAGCGCGCCTGGCACGCGGGCAAGGGAGAGCTGCACGGCGTGCCCTCGGACATCAACAGTCGCTCCATTGGCATCGAGCTCGTCAACGACGGCAGCGGCAAGACGCCCTTCACCGAGGCGCAGTACAAGTCGCTCACCCAACTCACCGGCTACCTGAAGCAGCAGCACAACATCCCGATGAAGAACATCGTGGGTCACGCCGACGTGGCGGTGCCCAAGGGCCGCAAGAACGACCCGGCGCCCAACTTCGACTGGAACCGGCTGCGCCAGGGCATCTCCTGACAGTTGCCTTCCCCAGCGGGCGAGGAGACTCACTCCGTGTGAGTCCCTCACACGCATTGCGTTTGGAAACGTGGTAGAAGGCCGCCAGCGTGCTCCGAATCTGGCTCCTCGTCTGCCTGTTCCTGTTCGCCCCGGGCCTGGGGGGCTTGATGCCCACCCTCACTGGCGCGGTGGGCGAGGTCTGCACGCAGCGCTGCCCGGACGATGATGACCAGGGGCAGTGCGCCCCGGACTGCATCGACTGCACCTGCTGTGGCCACGTGCGCTCCGTGGCCGCGCATGCCCCGCAGCCTCCCTTCGTGCTGCTCGTGTCACGGCCCTTGCGCGTCGCCTACGAGAAGTCCGAACCGCTGTCCGCCGACGTGGGCGACATCCTCCACGTCCCCATAGCGCCCCTCGCGTAGGTCGCGTCCGCCGTCTCGTTCGCTCGCGTCCGCCAGGACAGGTGTGCCCGTGTGTCATCGCGGGGCACGCTCCACCTGACGCACGCCTCCCTTTCGCGAGGTCATCGCCGTGCCCCTTCCACTCGCGGTGGCAGCCTTCGGGCTCGCCGCCGCACTCCTCCTCCCGCGTGTCGCCGCGGCCCAGCCGGGCTCCGCCGACGCCGCGCTGTCTCTTGAAGAAACCCTGGCCCTGGCCCGCCAGCGCGCGCCCGCGCTGCTGGATGCCGCGGGCCGCGCCGCCGAGGCCCAGGGCCCCGTGACGGCCGCCGCGTCGCTGCTGAACGACAACCCCACCTTCCAGCTTCAGGCGGGACCGCGCGCCGACCCAGGCTCGCCTGGACACCCCGCGGTACGAGGGGTGGACTTGAGCGTGGGCATCAGCCAGTCCTTCGAGCTGGGCGGAAAGCGCGGCGCCCGCCGGGAGTCAGCGCGCGCCGGGCTGGAGCTGGAGACGGCCCACCAGCGCGACGCCGAGCGCCGGGTGCTGGGCGACGTCGCCGCGCGCTTCCTCCAGGCGCTGCATGCGCGGGAGCGGCTGGGCCTCGCGCGAGAAGCCGAGGCCGCCGCCCGGGAGACCGCGAGCTCCGCCCAGCGGCGCTTCGAGGCCGGTGATGTGCCCGTGGTGGACGTCAACGTGGCGCGCGTGTCCCTGGCCCGCATGCGCGCGGAGGTGGCCACCGCGGAGGGGGACGCGGCCGTCCAGCTCCACCAACTGCGCGCGATGTTGGGCCTTCCGCTCACGCACCCGCTGGCCCTCCGCGGTGAGCTGCGATTGCTCGCGCTCCAGCCTGTCACGGAGGCCAGGACAGACACTGTCGCCGCGCGGCCCGACATCGTCGCGCTGGAGGCGGAGCTGGCGCAGGCGGACGCCGACCGCCGCATGGGCCGGGCCGGCGCCTGGCCGGACGTCACCGCGGGGTTCCTGTACCAGCGGGAGATTGATGAGGTCTCCTACCTCGGCACGTTGAGCGTGCCGCTGCCGCTCTTCGCCCGAGGCGACAGCGCCCGGGTGACGGGCGAGGCCCGCGTGCGCCGGCTCCAGTCCCTGCTGGCCGCGGCCCGGTCGGAAGTGGAAGTCCAGGTGGAGGCCGCGCGCGTGCAGCACCGCAAGCGGCTGGAGGCCGTGACGCTGCTGGAAGCCGACGCCCTGCCGCTGCTCAACGACAACGAAGGTCTCGCTCGCCGGTCCTACGAAGCCGGAGAGATGGGCCTTGTCGAATTCCTCCTCGTTCGCCGCGACACGCTGGAAGCGCGTGCCGCCTATCTCGACAGTCTCCTCCAGGCAGCCCTCGCCCGCGTCCAGCTGGCCGTGGAGACCGGAGCCCTTCCATGAAGCCCCTCCACGCCGCGGTGGCCGCCCTCCTCCTGCTCACCGCCTGCAAGCGCGAGACGCCGCATGACGAGCACGCGCACGGACAGGACGAGCACGCCGCCCAGGAAGGTGACCAGCATGACGACCATGGCGAGCCCCACGTCCGCATCGCGTCGGAGATGTTGAGGGACTTGCGCATCACCACCGCGCCCGTGGGTGTGCGGCCGGGCGGCGAGAGTGTCACCGTCCTGGGAGAGCTCACCTTCAGCGAGGACGCCTACGCGGAGGTGGCCTCCCCCATCGCCGCCCGCGTGAGCGCCGTCTTCGTCACCACCGGCCAGGAGGTGAAGCAGGGCGAGAAGCTCGCGGACCTGCGCAGCCCCGAGCTGGGCAAGGCGCGCGCGTCGCTGCAAGCGGCCCAGGCCCAGGCCACCGCCGCGAGACAGGCCGCCGAGCGCAAGCGCACGCTCGCCGACGAGCGCATCATCGCGCGCAAGGACGTACAGGCCGCCGAAGCGGAGGCCGCCGCCGCCGAGGCCTCGGTCGCCGCCGCGCGCGCGGAGCTGGTGGCGCTGGGCGTGAGTGAAGCGGAGCCGCGGGGTGGAAACGTCCCCCCGGGCTTCGTCCTGCGCGCGCCCCTGTCCGGCACCGTCGTCGAGCGCACCGCGCGGCTGGGGCAGATGGCGGACCCCAACCGGCCGCTCTTCTGCATTGGGGATGTGTCCTCGCTGTGGCTGGTGGTGCACGCCTTCGAGCGGGACGCCGTGCGCATCCAGCGTGGCACGCAGGCCCGCATCACCTTCGCGGCCTTCCCGGGCCAGGAGTTCATGGCGAAGGTGGGCCACGTGGGGCAGCGCGTGGACGCGACGTCACGCACCATCCCCGTGCGGCTGGAGCTGGACAACGCCGACGGGCACCTGCGGCCCGGCATGTCCGCGTCGGCCTACATCCCCCTGGGAGACCCGGGCGCGCCCATCACCGCCGTGCCCGCCGCGGCGCTCCAGCGGCTGGAGGGCGGCTGGGTGGCCTTCCTGCCCACGGAGGCGCGCGGCGTCTTCGAGCGTCGCGAGGTGGGCCGGGGCCGCACGCTGGGCGGCGACGTGGAGGTCCTCACCGGACTGAAGCCCGGAGAGCAGGTGGTGGTGGAGGGCGCGTTCCTGCTCAAGGCGGAGGCGGAGAAGCTGAGCGGCGGAGGGAGTGACGGCCATGCGCACTGAGGCCCCCGACTCCCTGATGAACCGCGTCCTGCGGGCCTCCTTCGCGCGGCCCGGCCTCACCGTGTTGCTGGCCCTGGCGCTCTCCGCCTTCGGCGCGGTGGCGCTCCAGGGGCTGACGCGGGACGTGTTCCCGGACCTGTCCGCGCCCATCTTCAACGTCATCGTCCAGAACCCGGCGATGGGCGCGCAGGAGCTGGAGACGGCCGTGGCCATCCCCATGGAGGTGGCGCTCGCGGGCCTGCCCGAGGTGCGCCGCATCCGCTCCACCTCGCAGCTGGGCGTCACCCAGCTCACGGTGGAGTTCGAACCAGACGCCGACTACTTCCGCAGCCGGCAGTACGTCGTCGAGCGCGTGGCCCAGGCGCAGAGCGAGCTTCCACCTGGCACGGACGCGCCGCTGATCTCCAGCCTCACCGGGCGGCTCAACGAGGTGTTCGAGTTCACCCTGGAAGCGGAGCCCGGCGCGGCGGAGCTGATGACGTTGCGGGATTTGGCCGAGTTCGAGGTGAAGAACCGGCTGCTCGCCGTGCCCGGCGTCGCCGGCGTGGAGCGACTGGGCGGTTACCTGCGCCAGTTCCAGGTGCAGCTCGACCCGGACCAGATGGTGGCGCGTGGCATCACCCTGAACCAGGTGGAGCACGCGCTGGAGGGCGCCAACCTCAACGCCTCGGGCGGCTTCGTGGTGCAGGGCCCCATGGAGTGGACGGTGCGCGCGGTGGGGCGCGCGGAGTCGGTGGAGGACCTGCGCGACACCGTGGTCGCCGTGCGCGACAGCACGCCCGTGCTGCTGGGCGACGTGGCCGACATCCGCGAGGCGCCCGCCGTGCGCCGGGGCATCGCCCACCGGCTGAAGGGCGAGGTCGTGAGCTGCCGGGTCATCAAGCAGTTCGGCGCGGACACGCAGCGGGTGACAGCGGGCATCCGCGTCGCCATCCAGGAGCTGCGACAGGGCCTGCCGCCCGGAGTGCAGCTCCGCATCGTGTATGACCAGTCAGTGCTGGTGGACTCCGCGCTGGGCGGCGTCAGCCGAGCCATCCTGCTGGGCGCGGTGCTGGTGGTGCTCGTCCTCTTCCTCCTCCTGGGGGACTGGCGCGCGGCGCTCATCGTCACGCTCACCCTGCCCCTGTCCCTGGCGCTGGCGGGCGTGCTGCTGAAGGTCGCGAACATCGGCATCAACACGATGACGCTGGGCGGACTGGCCATCGCCGTGGGCCTGCTGGTGGACGCGGCCATCATCGTCACGGAGAACATCGTCCACGGCCTGCGGGAAGCGAAGGGCCAGCGCTCCCGTCGTGACGTGGCGCTGGCGGCGTCCATGGAGATGGCCCGGCCCATCGCCTTCGCCACGCTCATCGTCGTGTCCGTGTTCATCCCCTTGTTCGCCATGACGGGCATCGAGGGGCGCATGTACCAGCCGCTCGCCGCGGCCGTGGTGGCCTGCCTGACGGCGTCGCTGGGGCTGGCCCTCACGCTGGTGCCGGTGGCGTCCGGGCTCTTCCTGCGCGCGCCCCGCGAAGGACAGCCCGAGGACGTGTGGCTCATCCGCAAGGTGAAGCACGTCTACGCGCCCCTGCTGGAGGCGTGCATGCGCCACGCGGGGCTGGTGCGGCTGGTGGCCCTGGCCATCACCGTGCCCGCGCTGTCGCTGGCCTTCGTGGTGGGCAGCGACTTCATGCCGAAGCTGGATGAAGGCGCGCTGCTGCTCCAGACGGTGCTGCCGCCGGAGGCCTCGCTGGAGGAGGTGGACCGGCTCAACCACCTGGTGGAGGACGCGCTGCTGAAGTTCCCGGAGGTGGAGGACGTGGTGCGCCGCACGGGCCGCGCCGAGCGCACCGAGGACCCGATGCCGCACACACTGTCGGACGTGCTCGTCGTCCTCAAGCCGGAGCGAGGGCGCTCGATGGAGGACCTGGAGGCCGCGATGCGCGAGGCGGTGGGACAGGTCCCAGGAGTGTCGACGCTGTTCACCACGCCGCTGGGCATGCGCATCGATGAAGGGCTCGGCGGCAGCCCGGCGGACCTCTCCGTGCGCATCTTCGGGCCGGAGCTGGAGACGCTGGCCGGGCTGGCGGAGCGGGCGCACGCCATCATGGCGAAGGTGGAGGGCGTGGAGGACCTGCGGGCGGAGAAGCTGACCGGCCTGCCCCAGCTCCGCGTCACCGTGAATCGCGCCGCGGTGGCCCGCGTGGGCCTGACACCCGGAGACGTCATCCACGCCGTGCAGGTGGGATTGGTGGGCAAGGAGTTCGCCCAGGTGTGGAAGGGCCAGCGCCGCTATGACTTGCTGCTGCGGCTGGCGGACCACCGCCGGGGAGACGCCACCGCCATCCGGGGCCTGCTGGTGGACGGACATGACGGCACGCGCATCCCGTTGAGCCAGTTGGCCACCATCGAGGAGACGTTCGGCGCGGGCAGCATCCGCCGCGAGGCGGGCAGCCGGCGCATCGCCGTGGAGGCCAGCGTCGCGGGTCGGGATTTGGGCAGCACGGCGGCCGAGGTGCGCGAGCGGCTGGCGGCGGAACTGAAGCTGCCCACCGGCTACTTCCTGGACGTGGGCGGCCGGGTGGAGAGCCAGCAGCGCGCCGCGCAGGCGATGACGGTCGCCATCGCGGTGGCCCTGCTCGCGGTGTTCATCCTACTGTACCTGGCGCTGGGCTCGCTGGCGGAGTCACTGGTCATCATCGCCACGCTGCCGGACGCCTTCGTCGGAGGCATCCTCGCGCTGCTCATCGCCGGGGAGACGTGGAACGTGTCCAGCCTGGTGGGCCTCATCGGACTGTTTGGCATTGCCGTCCAGAATGGCCTGGTGCTGGTGGCGCAGACGAAGCTGTTCATGCAGCACGGCAAGCCCTTCGAGGAGGCCATTCGGGAGGCGAGCATCGGCCGCGTCCGCCCCAAGCTGATGACGGCGGGCACCGCCATCCTGGGCCTGCTGCCGCTGCTGGTGCTGCCACTGCACGGCACGGAGGTGGAACGCCCTTTGGCCGTCGTCATGGTGGGCGGGCTCGTCACCTCCACGCTGTTCACCCTGCTGGTGCTGCCCACCTTCTATGCCTTCGTGCACGGGTGGCAGGCGCGCGTGACGCAGCGGCTGGCGGCGCGGAAGGCGGCTCGGACGCAGGCGCCAGCGGGGCCCTGAGGCGACGCGAAGGGGGGGCGCTGTTTCAAATACGTCAGAGAAGCTCTGCGAGGCGAACTCGGTCCACGTCGACCTGGCACTCGCGGGCAGCGATGGCTGCCACACGCCCCAATACGCCGGTATAGGTGGGAAACGAGAGCGGGACGCGAGCCAACTCATCCACTCGCATCCCCGCCGCGATGGCGATCGCCGCGGTCTGGACCAGGTCGACCGCTCGCTCACCCACGACGTGGCAACCGAGGATTTTCCGCGAAGCACGGTCGACGACGAGTTTGCAGAACCCGGTCGTTCTTCCATCGATGATGGTCCGCGTCGTCGTGTCGAAGCGCACCAGTGCCACGACAACGTCGTGCGTTTGACGCGCCTTCGCTTCGGTGAGGCCCGCCTGCGCGTACTCGGGATTGGTGAAGCTGCCGATCGGACACACCTCGTCCGAGACTGTCGTCATTGGAGTTCTCGCTGCGTTGGAGCCTGCGACAAACCCGTCCTGTAACGCGTGGGGAACCAGCATCCAGCGCCCAGTCACGTCTCCGGCGGCGAAGATGTGCGGCGCGGAGGTTCGCAGATGAGCGCCGACGCGCACGAAGCCTCGCGAGTCGGTCTCTACACCCGCGGACGCCAGGTTGAGCGCGGAGGTGTCGGCCGTCCAGCTCGGCAGGATGCGCGCTGCCTCCTGGATGAGCTGCACCCGCGTGCCGAACGCAGTGAAGATCGACGCGACCTGCACGCCTGTGGCGCCACCGCCGACGACCACCATCGTCGGCGGAACGGAGGTCAGGCTCCACGCATCGCTGTGGGTCGCCGTGAGCTCGAATCCCGGGACCGGGAGGCGCCGGCTCACGCCGCCAGAGCAGAGGATGAACTTCTCCGCTCGAAGCAACAGCCCGCGCTGGGTCTCGACGGTGTGCGGGTCCACGAAGCGCGCCGCGCCGGCGTGCTCGTGCACGGTGACCCCCACCGCGGTGATTTGTTCGCGCAGGGCAGCTCGCGCACGAACGTCGTCGGTCACCTCGCGCACGCGCGTCAGCAGCTTCGCGTACTCCAGCACAGGCTCCGACACCCCGATGCCATAGCGCCCCAGCTCCCGAGCGTCGCGGAGCAACCGTGCCGCCTGCGCCAGCGTCCTCACCGGAACCGGTCCGTCGTGGGCCGCCATGCCGCCGAACGCGTCACGTGTGACGAGGGCGGTTCGGACGCCCAGGTCGCCGGCGCGGAGCGCTGCGAGCAGTCCCGCGGGGCCGGCACCGATGACCACGACGTCCCTGCGCTCCGAGCCGCTCATGTCCGGAGGTCCGCCAGCCACCGCAGGGCTCGCAGCCCGGGCATGAAGCAGTACTCGCCGCCACGCGTGACCACGAATCGCGGAAGGCCTTGCAAACGCCTGGGGATGGGACGCTTCGGGATTGAGAACACGCCCGTGCCATCATTCGCGCCGGCAAGGGGGTCCTTCGCATCGCCCAGCCCGAGAAAGTCACCACCGTTGACCCACTCCGATTGCACGAACTCGAACTGCCGTCCGAGGTGCGCACCGATGAAGGCAAACATCAACCCTCGCTCGGCGCCATCGTCCTCGAGGATGCCCTCGGGCAGTTCGGACCCGTAGGCGGTTCCGCGCCGAATCATCCGATGGAGCCTGACCACGCCGGCGACGGACGCGTCGCGGGGGTTCGCTCGCCGGACGTGCGACCCGGGGGGCGTCTTGTATCCGGTCGGGTCATCTGAATAGAGGAAGGCGTTGTTGCGCGACGAATCGGCGCCCAGGTCGGGAGCGTCGTGGTGAGGGCACAACGCCAGCGGCGCGCCGCTCCGCCACCGCCCCATCATCTTCGCAGCCACGAGCTCCTCGTCCTGCTGACTGCTCGCGGTGGTCTTCAGATGCTGTCTGAACGCGGCCACCCGCTGATGAAGCTTGCGGAAGGCGACGTACGTCCCATTGCGCCCCAGGACGTCAGGCCAGGGCATCGGGGATAGACTGCCCGTCTCGTCGGGGTAGCCGAGGACGAATTCGCCTGCCTTGAGCGGCGCCTCGTGGGGATTGCTTCCTGGGATGCCACTACCCTCGACGGCCGGATGACTGATGCCGTCCCTGAACCCGAACGGCTCCTTGCCGGTGCTCAGTGCGTGGCAGTCCTGACGCCAGATCGCCTCGATGCCGCCAAGCTCCCGCAGGGCCTCGCGCGCGCGCTCCAACGCGGCTTCGAGTTGAACCGGGTCCGGCGCAAGAGCCGTCAGCACGACGTGGACATCGCGCGTTCCCAGCGGCGGCTCCCAGTGTTCAGGGCTGCTCTCGCCGTCGTCTCCCAACGCCTTCGCCCGGGCGGCCAGCCCCTGCCGGAACTCCCACGCGAAGCTGTCCAGAGAGTCCTGTGGTACGCCCAGCGCCTCGAGCCCGTGATACGTGAGCGCGACGCTGAGCCAGCAATCGGCGGCCGGGCTGCTCGGATGGGCGGCCGTGGCCACCACCGAGCAGAGCCGCCCCATCAACTCCCGTCCTGCGCTTCGGTCGTCGATGCGAAGGATGATGTAGGTCGCGACGTACGGAGAAGGACGGGGCCGCAGCACGCCGCTCTGGATGTCGTCCAGTTCGAGCATCTCAATGGGCCGTGGCGAGGTTCTTCCAGAAGCGCATGAGGCTCTCGTCCACCCCGAACAAGGTGCTGAAGATGGTGGAGTCGGCCACCAGCACATCGCCGGCCCTGCCGTCACCCGGCGGCGCCCACACCAGCGCATTGAACTCGGAGTTTCCAGCGTTCGTGAATGGATGTGGCCTGGTCAGGTCTATCGGCTGTTTCGCCAGGACGCGAACCGAACGGGAGTCCTCCGTCGTGACCGCATAGTGCGGCAGGTGCATGTGGAAGTTGAAGTTCTGGACCCCGGAGAGCCAGCCGCGCGTATCCAGGTCGTCCATCACCGTCAATGGCACGCTTCGGTTCGTTCCTTCGACGACGGCAGGGCGGAGACCCCAACGATTCTCGACGGGGATTCCCAACCCCTTCATCAACGAGCGCGTATAACCGCCGAAGCGTTGCTGACGAGGCACCAGCGCATCGCCATGATGGGCGTATTCCAGGGCGCGCTCCTCCAGGTCCGGTGAGTGCCCGATGTCGTGGTGTGGGGCAATCACCAAACAGGTGCCTTCGCGCTCGAGGAATGTGCGGACCGCTTCTATCTCCTCCGGAGCGGCCTCCTGCCCGGTGACGTTGTGGTCCAGACCGAAGACGAGCAGCGTGTCCGCATCGGAGAGGACCCTCTCGTCGAGTGGCAGGGAGAAGCCCGCCTGGTCGACCCGCTGAAACATGGGGACCCCGTGCCCGGTGACCTCCTCGATGACCCGTTGGAACTTCACCCACGCCCAGAAGAAAAGCTCCAGTGAGCCAGCGACTCCTTGCTGGAACCTCAGCGGGTCTGCCCATTGCCGGGACTCGTAGTCGGGCCAGAAGACTCGGCGAACCTCGGTCATTGTCGAGAACCGATTGTCCATTTCGGCAGGGCTTCGATTGGCTTCTCCGGGATAGCTCCAAGACGTGTAGACGCTGACTCGCCGATGCCCCCTCATGTATTTTCTCGGCGCGTGGTCCTGATTGTACGTCCGCCCCGACGTTTCGCTCATGACAGGCCTCTACTGCATCTGCTCGAGCATCTCGGCGAGCGCGGCCTTGACCCTCAAAGCCTTCTTGATCTCATCGCCCGTGAAGTACGGGTACTCGCCGTACTCGAGGAAGCTGTTGCATTGGTGGTCGCGGATGAACCTGACGAACGCAGGCGTGTTGGTCTTCCAGTCCATGGGAAAACCCTCGAGGTTTTCGAAGGCGGTGTTGATTCCGGACTGAGTGAAGAGCACGACCGCGTCCTCGGTGTATTTGTCGAAATCGGTATCGAAGATGCCCTGGTACATGAACCGGGTGTCGTCATCGAAGAGCACCCAACGGAGGTAGTGGAGCTTGAGCGGTGCGAGAAGGTCGGGGTTGGCCTTGAGCGCTTCGGCAATTCGCTGGCCGTAGCCGCGAATGACATCGGCACGTCCCGGCTTGACGTTGGCGATGATCGTGAAGCCATAACATGCGGGGGTCTTCGGGAAAATCGGGCCGTACTTCCCCCTTTCGAGGTGATCAGTCGACCGGGGAATGCTCATGGCCTGGGGCTTGATCTCCATCGGGCTTGCTCTCCATCGCGAGGCTTCCTCTGTTCGTCTCCCTCAAGCTTGTGGTGGGGAGCAGGACCTGCAAGCACGTAGACACCAGCAAACGAGCACACGCTCTCCCGTCATCTCGGAACGCAGGGCCGCGAAGACATGTCTGGTCCGGCGTCATGAGCCTTCTGGCCACCGTGTAATGATGGGAGGGCTCGTCCCCACTTCTCCCGGCTGGCGCTCGCTGCCTTCGCGCGTAGGGGCACAGCCGCCGGCCGCTCGGAAGGCGGCACGGACGCAGACGCCAGCGGAGCTCTGAAGCGATCCGCATGGAGGAGAGCCGCCGCCCTGTCCAGACACAGGGCGGCCTGCGGGCTTGCGCCTACTTCGCGTTGGTGACCATGTCGGCGCGCACCTTGCCGACGATGCCCTCCCACTTCCCGTTGGCGCCGTGGCCGTGGGACTCGCCGTCGTCGCGGAACTTCACGAAGTGGTTGGTCCACTTGGCCCGGCCGCCCTCACAGGCGTTGGAGCCCAGCGTCAAGTCATTGCAGAACCAGTCGGACGTGTTGCAGTAGGCCCCACCCGCGCTGCCCGACACGCCACCCGTGGAGTGGTAGGACACCGCGTCGTCGTCCTGGCCCGGGAGGAGCCCCGAGTACACCTTGCCCTTGGCGCCCGCGAACATGTTGAAGCGGATGCCGCGCGTGGTGTTGTGGTTGTACATGGCGCGCGCGGTGGTCGTCACGAGGTCGCCGACGATGGGGTCCTTCACCGCCCACTCCCCCATGTCCGCCAGCTCGCTCCCACCGCCGGCGCCCGACGCCACGTTCACCCACTTGATGTTCCAGCCCGTCTGCGTCTTCCCGTCGGTGTTTCCACACACACCGCTGGAGTTGGGCGTCGCGTTCTTCTTGTAGCGCGCCGAGCCGCCATACAGCGCCAGCGCGTAGCCAATCTGGAGGTTCCCCGCGCTGTGCACGGCGATGTAGCACCAGTTGTTTCCGGTGCAGTAGCAGTCGAGCGCATCCCGGATGCGCGCGTTCTGCCCGCCAATCCGCTGCCGCCCATCCCAGTTGACGGCCTTCTTGTTCACCCCGGCCGCCGTGGACGCGGGGCCCCAGGCGGAGAAGTCGGCGTAGTTGCCCGGCTTCGTGCCTCCGGAGTTCTTCCCGTGAATCCACAGGGAGTAGTTGGTGGCCAGCGCCTGAGGCGCGAACAGCAGCGCAGCGCCTGCCAGCGCCGCGCGAACGGGAAACCGCATGGGGGACTCCGGGGGGATTGCGAGGGGACGCCACGCTAACAGCGTGCGCGTGTTTCAGCCCATGGCTCCCTTCAAACACATGGAGCTGACCCAGGTGTCGTGAGACCCGGTGTCTCCACCGCGTCTCACGACACGCCGCGTCGCAATGCCTCTCAGGTCCGCATCTTCAGCCGTGTTTCATGCACCGCGTCCCCCACGGCGCCGGGCTTCTCACGCTCGGCGGCGCGCAGCAGGCGGAGGATGCCGGGCCCGAGCACGTCGATTTCGGTGGAGGCATAGGCCTCCGTTCCGAAGCGGCGGATGGTCTCCGTCTGCTGTCGGAGGATGCGCGCGTCCTGCCCGAAGATGTGGAGCGCCACGGGCATGATGAGCGGGAGCGCCGCGCGCACCAACCAGCGGGGCAACGGCAGACGGAACGTCACCACCGCGTACACCAGCGTGTCCCAGTCCGACACGGGCGTCATCGCGGAGGTCACCATGATGTGGCTGGTGTCACCGATGCGGTACTCCACCTGGGCGATGGAGGGCATCAGGAAGCGGTCGAAGTGCTGCACCGTCCCGCCCCCCGGCGCGAGCAGCCGGCCCACGAGCCCGCTGGGACGCGGCTCGCCGATGTATTCCGCCTCCACCTTGTCCGCGCTCCGGCGCACCACCACGTCGATTTCGTTCCGCTTCTCCTCGGTGCGGAACAGCCCGCCATGGAGGTACGCGGTGTGGGGCACGTCCAGCGTGTTCTCCAGCGTGGAGTGCAGCGAGCCAGGGGCCCGCAGCGCGCGGCGCACGGTGGAGTATTCACGCGCCTCCAGCAGGGGGAAGCGGTAGGGCTCCGTGGTGGGCTCGACGCCTGGCGTGGAGTAGACCCAGACGAAGCCATCCTGCTCGCGCGTGGCGTGCGCCGTGGCGCAGCGGGCGCGCGCGCCGGGCTCGCCCAGGAAGCCAGGGATGGCGCGGCACTGCCCCGCGCCGTCGAAGCGCCAGCCGTGATAGCCGCACTGGAGCTGGCCTTCCTTCACCCGGCCCAGCGACAGCGGCACGTTGCGGTGCGGGCAGCGGTCCACCAGGGCCGCGGGCTTGCCGCCCTCGCCCCGGAAGAGCACCAGGGGTGAGCCCTGGAGCGTGCGCGCCAGGGGCTTGTCTCCCAGCTCACGCGAAGCGCAGAGGATGAACCAGGCGTTGGGCAGGTGGACGACGGAGATATGTCCAGCGGGCGTACCGGAGGTGCGCCCCTCCTCGCGAGAGCTCATGGAGCGCACTCTAGTCGGCCTCGACGGCGAGTGAAGGACTCCGCGACAGGGCCGTTCCGGCTTGCCTGGACTCTTCTGGGCGAACACCTCACGCGGGGAGGTCGGCGGCGCGCTGGGCGGCCTCCGGGTTGGGCGTCTGCGGCATGACACCGCCGCCCATCCTCCAGCACGACTCCGAGCACTGGTTGCACATATCCGCGCAGGCCTTCATCACCACGTCCTCGCCCATGCGCGCGCAGGACTCCTCGCAGCGCCCACAGACCTCCGAACAGGCGAAACAGGTGCGGCTGTGCAGCTCCGAGCCCCGCAGCATGAAGTTCGCGCTCGTCTGGCAGATTTCCGCGCAGTCCATCAGCAAGCGCAGGTGGCTGGCCTCCGCATGCTTGCCGCCCTTTCCCAGACAATACGTCAGCGTCTCCATGCAGACGCGGTGACAGGCCAGGCAATCCTCGATGCACTGGCGCAGGTCGCTGTCGGCGTTCATCACTTCGGCTGAGGCCATGGTGTCCACCTCTCCCAGGGTCCGGTACGTTCGAGTTCAAGGGTGGACACCCCCGCGCCGCGCCGGTGGGCCCTGGCGGGCCGCCGCCCGGCCCACAGGCGGCCGCCCACGCAGCGGGGCCTACAGCTTCAGCTTCCGCAGCCGGAGCGCGTTGCCGATGACGGACACCGACGAGAGGCTCATCGCGGCGCTGGCGAAGATGGGGCTGAGGAGCAGCCCGAAGACGGGGTACAGCACGCCCGCCGCCACCGGCACACCCACGGCGTTGTAGACGAAGGCGAAGAAGAGGTTCTGCCGGATGTTGCGCAGCGTGCCCTGGCTCAAGCGGCGTGCCCGGGCGATGGCCCGCAGGTCCCCCTTCACCAACGTCACGGCCGCGCTCTCCATCGCGATGTCCGTCCCGGTGCCCATGGCGATGCCCACGTCCGCCTGCGCCAGCGCGGGCGCGTCGTTGACGCCGTCCCCCGCCATGGCCACCACCCGCCCCTCCTGCTGGAGCTTCCGGACGGCGTCGCCCTTCGCCTCCGGCAGCACCCCGGCGATGACCTCGGTGATGCCCAGCCGCCGCGCCACCGCGTCCGCCGTCGTCTGGCTGTCGCCCGTGAGCATCACCACGCGCAGCCCTTCCTCGCGCAGCAACGCCAGGGCCTCCGGCGTGGAGGACTTCACCGGGTCCTCCACACCGAGCAGCCCCGCGGCCTTCCCCTCCACCGCCACCAGCACCACCGTCTGGCCGTCGGCCCGCAGCGCCTCTGCGCGGGCGGTCAGGTCCCCCCCATGCACCTGGAGCGCGTCCGTCAGGGCCGCGTTGCCCAGGGCCACCTCGGCGCCCTCCACCCTGCCCACGACGCCCTTGCCCGTGAGCGAGCGGAAGTCCTCCACGGGCGCCAGCGTCACGCCGCGCTCCCTCGCGCCCGCGACGATGGCCGCGGCCAGCGGGTGCTCACTGCCACGCTCCAGGCTCGCGGCCAGCCGCAGCAGCCGCGCCTCCTCGAAGCCCGGCGCGGGCACCACCGTCACGAGGCGCGGCTTGCCCTCGGTGAGCGTGCCCGTCTTGTCCACCACCAGCGTGTCCACCGCCTCCAGCCGCTCCAGCGCCGCCGCGTCGCGGATGAGGACGCCCGCCTGGGCGCCGCGCCCGGTGCCCACCATGACGGACATGGGCGTGGCCAGCCCCAGCGCGCAGGGGCAGGCGATGATGAGCACCGCCACCGCGTTGACCACCGCGTGCGCCAACCGGGGCTCGGGGCCCCAGAGGGCCCACACGCCCGCCGTCACCACCGCCACCGCGATGACCACTGGCACGAAGACGGCCGCCACCTTGTCGGCGAGCCGCTGAATCGGCGCGCGGGTGCGCTGCGCCTCGCTCACCCGCTGGACGATGCGGGAGAGCAGCGTGTCCTGGCCCACGCGCTCGGCGCGCATCACCAGGGAGCCCGTGCCATTCACCGTGCCGCCCGTCACCTGCGCGCCCGGGCCCTTCTCCACGGGCAGCGACTCGCCCGTCACCATGGACTCGTCCACCGCGCTGGTGCCCTGGAGCACCACGCCGTCCACGGGCACCTTCTCACCGGGGCGCACGCGCAGCGAGTCCCCTGGCTGGACGCTCGCGAGCGGCACGTCCTCCTCGTGCCCGCCCGCTTCGATTCGCCGCGCCACCGGCGGCGCCAGGCTCAGCAGCGCCCGCAGCGCCCCGGAGGTCGCGTGCCGGGCGCGCAGCTCCAGCACCTGCCCCAGCGCGACCAGGGTGACGATGACGGCGGCGGCCTCGAAGTAGAGGGGCGCGGAGCCGCCGTGCCCCGTGCGCAGCCCCTGTGGCAGGGCCCGCGGCAACAGCGTGGCGAAGACGCTGAACAGATACGCCGCGCCCGTCCCCAGGGCGATGAGGGTGAACATGTTGAGGTGCCGGTTGCGCACCGACGCCCAGCCGCGCTGGAAGAAGGGCCAGCCCACCCAGAGCACCACGGGCGTGGCCAGCACGAGCTGCGCCCAGGCCAGCACGCCCGCGGACACCGCGTGTTGCACGGGCTGCCCGGGAAGCATGTCCGACATGGCCAGCACGAGCAGCGGCACCGTGAGCACCAGCCCCACGCGGAAGCGCAGCCGCATGGATTGCAGCTCGGGGTCCGGCGGCTCCTCCGCCAGCACCGTGCGCGGCTCCAGCGCCATGCCGCACTTGGGGCAGCTCCCCGGGCCGTCCTTCACCACCTCCGGGTGCATGGGGCACACGTACTCCACGCGGGACGCCTGGACGGGGAGCGACTCGGGCTCCAGCGCCATGCCGCACTTGGGGCAGGCGCCGGGATGCGACTGACGGACCTCCGGGTCCATGGGGCAGACGTACATGGCACCCGGCGAGGGGGGCGGTTCCGGCGCGGTCTCCGCGGATGAGAGGTAGCGCTCCGGGTCCGCGCGAAACCGCTCCCGGCACCGGGGATTGCAGAAGGCGTAGGTCAGCCCGGCGTGCTCCAGGTGGCCGCCCTTCGGGGCGCTCGGGTCGACCTTCATGCCGCAGACGGGGTCGATGGCGGGCGGCTCCCCGGCCGGAGAGGGAGGAGGCGTGTGGGGTTGGGACATGGGCTTTGAAGCTCCTTTCGCCCAGGCCAACGAAGCACCCGGCCGGCTCTTACAGGGCGTCCCTCCAGAGGTAAGCGCTCCTCTGGCCACGGACATTTACTTTGCTCTCAAACAACGTAGCCTCCCGCCCATGGCAGGTCGTCGCGAACCCCTGGATGAGGAACAGCGAGCCCTTCACGACTCCTGGGACACGGTGCTCCGCACGGTGGGCCGGGTGGTGCTGAGCACGGTGCTCATCTGGGGCGTGTGCTCGGCGCTGCGGTATGGCGTCCACGCCACCAGTGACAGGCTGCTGGCCTTCGCGTCGGGGCGGAGCCTCTGGTGGGCGCCGCTGGTGCTCGCGGGTGTGCTGCTGCTGGGCGGGCTGCTGCGCGGCCTGCTCAACCGGCGGCCCGGCTGGAGCGACGTGGCCTCGGACGGGGTGAACGTCGCGCTCCACAACTACCACATCACCTACGAGGACCCGGCGGACGACCCGCGCCCGCGCTACTCGCTGCCCGCCATCCGGCTGGCCCTGCGCAAGGCGGTGGCCACACTGCTGACGTTGGGCACCGGCGCGTCGGGCGGGCTGGAGGGTCCGGTGGTGCTGGTGGGCGAGTCGCTGGGCGCGGGCGTGGCCCGCCTCACCCGCGCCCGCTCCGAGCACACGCTGCGCACCTGTCAGCTCGCGGGCATCACCGCGGCGGTGGGGACGCTGCTCAACGCGCCGTTCGCCGCCGCGCTCTTCGCGCTGGAGGTCGTCTACGGCAACCGCATCGTCTACCGGAAGCTGGCGTACTGCCTGCTGGCGGGAATCATCGCGTACGCGCTCAACAACCGCTTCCTCGGCTTCAAGCCCATCTTCGTGGCGCCGCCGCACGCGCACACGTACACGCTGGCGGAGTACGGACTCACCGCGCTGGTGGCCGTGGCGGTGTCCGCGCCCATCGCGCTGCTGTTCGGCCTGTCGATGAAGCACACGCGCCAGGTGGTGGAGCGCGCCAGCCCCGTGCTGCGCGGCGCCATGGGCGCGCTGTGCACCGTCCTGGTGTCCGGAGGGCTCTACTACGGCGTGGGCATGGACTTCCGGCACGTGCTGGGCATGGGCGAGTACACCATCGCCCAGCTGTTCGCGGGCACGCCAGGGCCCCTGTCGCTGTGGTGGTACCTGCTGCTCGTCGTGGGTGGAAAGCTGCTCACGACCAGCTTCACGGTGCAGTCGGGTGGCTCGGCGGGCATGCTCATCCCGTCCATGGTGCTGGGCGGCGTGTCGGGCGCGGCCACCGCGCAGCTCCTCGCGTCGGTGACGGGCACGGGGCCCGCGGACGTGACGGTGTTCGTGGTGGTGGGCATCGCCTCCGCGCTGGTCGCCGTGGTGGGCGTGCCGCTGGCGGCCATCGCGCTGGTGCTGGAGGTGTTCGGCTCCGCGTATGGACCGCCCGCCGTCCTCGCCTGCTGCGTCACGTATGTGCTGACGCTGCGGCTGTCCGTCTACAACGAGCAGCGCCGCGTAGAGGCGGTGGCGGAGCCTGTCGCGGAGACTTGAGTGGGTGTACGCCAGGGGCGCACGCCCCCCGGCGACATGATGCCGCGCGACAAAACGCCACAGCTCCGCCCGGTCGTGCTCCAGGCACAGTGCCGTGCCATGAAAAAGCACGCCTCCATTGCTTCGCTTCCCAGCCTGGGCCGGATGCTGGCCCTGACCACCGTGGCACTCCTGGCGCTGCCCGCCTGCGGTGATGACGGCGCCACCACTGAGCAACTCCAGGCCGCGGAGGACCAACGCCGACAACTCGCGCAGCAAGTCACGGAGCTCGAAGCGGAGGTCACCCGGCTCGAAGCCCAGCTCGCACAGCAGCAGCAGGACGCGGAAGAAACACAGGCGGAGCTGGCTGACATCTCCCAGCAGCTCGACGAGGCCCGGGCGCTGCTGGCATCCCAGGACTGGGAGGGCGTCTATCAACAGCTCACCCAGGTGCGCGCGGAGCTTGCAGACCTCCGGGCCCAGTTGGCCGCCATGGAAGGCAGCCTGGAGCTGAACGCGGCCTTCGTCTTCGGCACCACGCCATTCGCCCTGGACCAGGCGTACTCCACCGCGGGCGGAGACACCGTCACCTTCTCCCAGGTGCGCTACTGGCTCTCCAACGTGACGCTGCTCAAGCAGGGCGGCACCACGGCGGCGCTGGCCGACAGCTACCACCTCATGGAGGTCATCAACGCGCAGGAGCTGGAAGGCACCTCGAACCCCGTGACGCTTCCCGCCAACCGCCGCGAGCGCGTCCAGGCCCGCGCGGTCCCCGCGGGCACCTACACCGGAATCCGGTTCAGCATCGGCGTGGACCCTTCCTTCAACGATGACCTGAGCCGTCATTCGGGCGAGCTGCATGTCCTCCAGAACATGGCCTCCGTGAGCTGGATGTGGTTCACCAGCTACATCTTCACCAAGACGCACGGCACCTACCTGACGGCCCAGGGCACGCAGGGCGTCTTCACCTGGGACACCGGCACCAACGCCAACTACCGCACGGTGGAGCTCCCGTTCCCCACGCCCGTCACCGTCAACGCCCAGAAGCACCTGGCGGTGAACGTGCAAGCCAACGTGGAGACCCTGTTCACGGCGCTCAGCCCGCGCACCACGCCCAGCATTGGCGCCACGCAGAGCGCCGAGAGCGCCACGCTGTCCGACAACTTCGCCGGCATGTTCTCCCTGGTGTCGGTGGAGAACTCCGACCGATGAACCCCGCCGCGCCTTGGGGCCTGGCCGCGCCGTTGCTGGCCCTGCTCCTCCTGGGCGCGTGTGGAGAGGGGGTCCCACCACCAGTCGAGGAGGGCCCCTTCCCGCGGCACCTCCCCGTGGGGATGACCGTCATCCCCTCTCCCCCGGACAACCCGCTCATGCCCGAGGGCATCGCCCTGGGCCGTTGGTTGTTCCACTCGCCGCGGCTGTCCTCCAATGGCCAGGTGTCCTGCGCCACCTGCCATGCCCAGGTGAGGGCCTTCGCGGACGACGCGGCGCTCACCCGGCGCGGCGTCAGCGGGCGTCCCTTGGTGCGACACGCCCCCGCGCTCATCAACCTGGCGTGGATGGAGGGACTCTTCTGGGATGGTGGCGCGAAGAACCTGGAGTCCCTGTCGCTGGCGCCGCTCACGCACCCAGATGAGATGGGCAACGACCAGCTCCCGTCCATGATGGCGCGGCTGGCCGCGGAGCCGGAGGTTGTCGAGCGCTTCGAGCGCGCCTTCGGCCCAGACAGCCTCACCCTGAGCAACCTGCTGCGCGCCCTGGCGCAATTCCAACGGACGCTCGTCTCCGCGGACTCCCGCTATGACAGGTGGCGCCGGGGCGAACCGGGAGCGGACCTGAGGCCCCAGGAGCAGCACGGGCTGGCGCTCGTCCAACGGCACTGCGCGACGTGCCACGCCACGGAGCTCTTCACCGACAACGCCTACCACAACAACGGGTTGGACCCGGATGCTGCCTTTGGTGAAGGCGAGGCGGAGTCGCGAGGCAGGGGACGCGTCACGCAGCGCCCCGAGGACGCGGGGCGCTTCAAGACGCCCACCCTTCGCAACGTGGCCGTCACCGCGCCCTACATGCATGACGGACGGCTCGCGACCCTGGAGGACGTCCTGGAGCACTACCGCGGCGGCATGGTGGCCTCCACCACGCTCGACGCCGCGTTCCAGCGCGAAGGCCCGTCTCCTGGGCTGTCGCTGGATGACGCGGAGAAAGACGCCATCCTCGCCTTCCTCCACGCCCTGACAGACGAACCGTTCCTCACCACGAGGGACCTGGCACCCCCACCGTGAGCACCTCGGCACTCACGGCACGGTCGCCGGGTCCGAGAACCGCGGGTCCGTCAGGAACTCCGTGTCGGTGAGCGACTCGAGGAACGCCAGCACGTCTTCCTTCTCCTGCGCCGTCAAGGTGAAGCCACGCACGAAGCCACTCTGCAGCGGACTGGCCTCGCCGCCGCTCACCAGCCGCGCGTGCCCGCCCGCGGCGTAGTGGTCCAGCACGTCCGACAGCGTGGCCAGGCTACCGTCATGCATGTACGGCGCGGTGACGGCCACGTTGCGCAGCGACGGCGCGCGGAAGCGCCCCATGTCCTCCGGACGGCCCGTCAGCTCGATGAGGCCCGGGTCCTCGGCCGGATACGTTCCCTGACCGTCCTCGTTGTAGAGGCCCGTGTTGTGAAAGGGCAGGATGGGCTCGAACGTCGCCTCGTGCACCGTGGCGTCCTGGAAGTTGAAGCCGGAGTGGCAGTGGTCACACTCCAGCCGCTCCGAGAAGAACAACTCCATGCCCCGCTTCTGCTGCCGCGTCATGGCCTCCACTTCATCGCCATACACATAGCGGTCATACGCGGAGTTGCCGGAGATGAGGCTGCGCTGGAACGACGCCAGCGCCCGCGTCAGCGTGGCCACGGACACGGGCTGCACGGCCTCCGGAAACGCGCGCTGGAACTCCGCCTCCAACTCCGGGACCGCGCGCAGCCGGCCGAGCAGCTCCTCTTCCCTGTCCCCGAAGCCCAGCTCCACCGGCTCCTTGCCGAACAAGGGCACCAACGCCTGCGCCTCCAGCGTCGTGAGCGAGGGGTTCGCCCAGGTGAGGCTCGTGGCATAGGCCACGTTGGCCAGCCCCTGGGAGTTGCGGCGGTGCGTCTCACCCGTGCTGCCCTGCGATGTCACCAGGGGCTCGGTGAAGGCGCGCGCCGGGTCATGGCAGGACGCGCAGGACTGCGTCTCGTTCCGTGACAGGCGCACGTCGAAGAAGAGCCTCCGCCCCAACTGCACCTTCTCCTCCGTCATCGGGTTGTCCGCGGGCACTCGCGGCGTGGGAAATCCCGCGGGCAGCTTCCACTCGTAGGTCTCCACCTCGCCAGCCTTGTCGCCACAGCCCGCCGCCAGCCAGGCCACCACCGCCAGCCCCCCTGCTCGTCTTCCCACGCGCCACGCCATGACGTCCTCTCCTACTCCGCCTTGATGAACGCCTGAGGCCCCGGTGCCCCCTCCTGGCTCCGGTGCGTCAGCCCCATCCGGCTGAACACGGGCGCGCAGTCCGGGTCCGTCTGCTGCGACATGCACCCCACGGAGGTGTTGGGCACCGCCGCGTTCTCATCCAGGTTCGAGCCAGCGAAGAGCGCCCCCACGTCCAGCACCACCTTGCCAGACGCCAGGTTGAACGAGTCCAGCGCCACCTCCGGACGGTTGCCGAACGTACAACCCGCGGTGCCGTGCGTCTGCCCCTCCGGCGGCGGTGCACAGTCCGTGCTCCCCAGGTGCATGACGTGCCCCTCGGGCAGCCCCGTCGTCCGGCCTTCGATGCGCGTGAAGAGGTAGCCCGAGCGCCAGCTCCAGTAGAGGCTCGTGTCGTTCAGCGGCGAAGGCGCCGTGGACACGTCGAGGTGGTTCTGCGTCTCCGGCACGCCCAGCTTGAAGCGCAGGCCCGTGTAGTTGCCCTCGGGCGCGGTGCCGGTGATTCGAAGGTTCATCGCCTCCGTCCCCTGGGTGCACTGCCCCGACTTGTCCGCGAAGTCGAGCAGCGCCGTGCCCTGGGTCTGCCACCGCCGGTCCTCATCGAGCGCCAGCGGCACCTCGGTCCCCTCGTCCGTGACGAGCCGGACGTCGTGCAGGTACACGCGCAGGTCCATGGGCTCGTACGTCGTCCCCGTTGTCCCCACCCCGGTGTAGGTGCGGCCACATGCGAAGGGCTCGCTGCCCACCCGGGCCTCGAAGGGGATGGCGAACTCCGCTTCGCCACCACCACAGCCCACGGCGCCCAGCAGCGCGAAGGGAAGCATACGGACGGCACGACGATGAGCGGACACCATGGCGGACTCCCTTGGAATGGAGTCTTCGGCGTAACGCAATCCCGCCGGGTGGAGAACGTGGCAAGTTGCCACAGGCCAAAGTACTTGCCCCATGGAGGGCAGCAGGCGGCCAGCCTCAGTCGCCTTGCACGTTGTAGCCCGCGTCGCCGTAGGGCTTGAGCCGGTCCAGCCAGAGCGCCTCCAGCACCTTCAGCTCCTCCTGCGGCGCCACCCTGGGCTCGTCAGAGGGCTTCAGCACGTCGAGCACCTCGAAGGCGAACTGCTCCGCCCCGTAGCGCCTCCAGTCCTCCAGCAGTGTGGGCAGGCGGTCCATGCCCGTGGACAGCTCGAAGCGGATGCGGTTGAGCATGCCCTGGACGTTGGCGCTCGCGCCCACCAGCACCTTGCCGTTGGCGAGGCAGCGCACGGCGTACACGCCCATGGGCGGCGGTGCTTCCTTATAGGAACGCTTCAGCTCGGAGCGGCGGGAGTCAGCGGACATGGGAGACCTCGTGTCTGGAAAAGTTGAAGCGTGGGAGGGCGAATGCCGGGTGAACCGCTGGGCGAGCCGGGCCTGCGCGGCCCCGTCCCTTGGCGCCATCCAATCGCGGCCCGTGCGCGCCCAGTCCGCATCCGAGGGGTCGGCACCCAGCGCCTGGACGAGGCTGGCCTCGCAGACGAAGAACTGCTCGCGGAACGGAAACAGGAAGCCGCCCTGCATCCGCAGGGAGTCGGCGGCCTCCGCATAGGAAGAGAACCAGCGGTTGAGGTGGGCGCCGCCCACGAGGGCGAGCAGGGGCTCGAAGTCGACCTCGCGCACCTGCTTCAGCTCGACCCAGGTGGCGTACCCCTGCTCACGCGCGATGACAGCCAGCGCATGCTTGCGCTGAACCGATGCCTTCCGCGCGAGCACCTCGCCCAGGGTCAGCCCCGCGAAGCCGGGCAGGACGCGCAGTCGCTCCGCTGCCTGGGCCGCGCGCGACGCCTCCGTCGAGGCCAGCTCCTTGAGCAGGAGTGACGCGCGGACCTTGCATTCGTGGAGGGAGACGACGGTTCGCATGAAAAGTCCCTTGGCGTCGGCCCTCACCCGTTCGTGGGCCGTGGAAGGAACTCATCTGGAACTGTCGAGCGGCGGAGCGAAGCGAGGGTGACGTCGTCTTTTCGGGCAGGCGCCCCTCGGCACCTGGGCGGGAGTTAACGAAGCGAACCGTCCCCGCGCAAGCGCTTTCAGACGTCCGCCGAGCCGGGCACCGAGGCCCCGCCTGCCCGGTGGGACGGCTTGCACGAGCAGTCCAGACACCCGTGCGCGGCGCAGCTGCCGCAGCTTCGCTCCAGTTGCTTCTTCAGCGCCTGGCGGGCCCGGTGGAGCCGCACGCCCGCGTTGTTCGCGGTGATGCCCGCCGCGCGCGCCACGTCCGGGACACCGCGCTCCTCCAGGTCCACCTGCCGCAGGATGTCGGCGTACTCCGGCTTGAGCGTGGGCACCAGCTCACCCACGCACGCGCAGATGGCCTGCTTCAGCGCCGTGTCCACCGTGGCCTCCGCCGCCTCCTGGGCCTCCCGCTCCAGCGCGCGCCCCTCCGCCGCCTGGCGCCGGTAGTGGTCCACCAGCGCGTTGCGCAGCAGCCGGTAGAACCACGCCACCGCGCCCTCGCCCTCCTTCAGCGCGCCGCCCTTCTCTAGTGTCCTCACGAAGGCCGCCTGGAGGAGCTCCTCCGCGGTGGCGCGGCTGCCCACGCGCCGCTCCAGGAAGGCGAGGAACTGGCGGTGGTTGTCCACCAGCGCACGCGCCACCTCGTCACTCAGTGCTCCGGTCTCCGTCACGCCGCGCTCCTTTCCCACCCATCATCTGCACATTCCGGCTCCGTGTTTTCAACGCGTTGACGCCGGCCTCCGCCCCGGGCACCGGGCATTCCCACTAAATCCTGACGTGAGCGGAAGCTGCCGTGACGGAGGTGAAACCACGCGAGGCATTGACAGACACCGGGGTCCACGCTTATTTCGTCCGCAGCATCAAGAGCGGCCTCCGCCTCGCGCGGTGGCCCGACAACCTGGAGACGGACCTCCAAGGTGTCCAAACGATGCGGTTCGAGGAGCAAGGGCTCCCCGAGCAATCCAAGCGTCCGAGGCCGGAGGGCTCCCTCCCGCTTCGGTGAGAGAGGACCTCCGTGGTTCCATCCACCTGCTCCGCCCCCGCACCGTTGACCACCGCGCGCCCCGTGTTCTGCCGCGTCGTCGCCACGCATCGAATGCGCTGGCCCGGCGGCGCGCGCTAGTCCGCCAGGGCTCCGACTCCCCTCCCCGTCTTCCTTCCCTCCGTGGGCGCTCGCGCGCCGCGTCTGGCCGGCGTGTGTCCGGCACAGGGCGCCGCGTCTGCCCTTCCCTTTCGCATCAAGGCCCGCCGGCCCCTTCGAGGTTCTTCAATGAGCAGCACGTCCCTGCAGGTGATGAAGTTCGGTGGCACGTCCGTGGGCTCGCCCGCGCGGCTCCACCAGGTGGTGGAGCTGATTGGCAAGCACGCGCGGCAAGGCCCGCTGGCGGTGGTCGTCTCCGCGATGGGGGACACCACCGACTGGCTGCTGGACGCGGCCCGCCTCGCCAGCGAGGGTGACCTGGAAGGCGCGCTCGCGGTGGCCACGCGCATCGCCGACCTGGCGAAGGCCAACGCCGCGGCGCTGGCGCCCGGACAGGCCACCGCGCTGGCGGAGCGTGTCGACGGGCTCCTCGCGCCGCTGCGGCAGCTGCTCCAGGGCGTCTGCCTCACGCGAGAGTGCTCCGCCCCCACGAGAGACCGGGTGCTGTCGTTCGGTGAGGTGGTGTCCGCCACGCTGCTGGCGGAGCTGCTCACGGCCCACCGCACGCCCGCCACCTTCCGCGACGCGCGCCAGCTCCTGGTGACGGATGACCGCTTCGGCGCGGCGCGCGTGGACCTCGTCCGGACGCGGGAGCGGCTCCAGGCCGCGCGGGAGACGTGGGGCCCCGAGGTGTCCGTCCTCCCTGGCTTCATCGCCGCCACGCCGGATGGACGCACCACCACGCTGGGCCGCAACGGCTCCGACTACACCGCCGCGCTGGTGGCCCAGGGCCTGGGCGCGTCGGAAGTCACGGTGTGGACGGACGTGCTCGGCCTGCACACCGCCGACCCGGACCTGGTCACGGATGCGTACCCCGTGGCGCACCTCACCCACGGCGAGGGCCTGGAGCTGGCCGCGGTGGGCGCTCGCATGCTGCATCCGCGCACGATGATTCCGCTCATCGAGTCCGGAATCTCGCTGCGCATCCGCAACACCATGGAGCCAGAGCACCCGGGCACGCTCATCGACGCCATCGGCTCGCGCGACGGCCAGCGCCCCGCCTGCATCGCGACGCGCGAGGACCTGGCGCTGCTGGGCATCGAGGTGCGCAAGCTGTCCGACCAGTTCCAACTGGGCGAGCGCGTGCTGGCCGCGCTGCGCGAGGCGCGCGTCACGGTGTGGATGACCGCGCAGTCCGCCAATGGCCAGTCGCTGGCCGTCGTCGTTCCCCGTCCAGACGCGGAGCACGCGCGGTCCGTGCTCGCCGCCGAGCTGGCGCAGGAGCTGTCACGCCGCGAGGTGGAGCCGCTGGAGGTCCGCCAGCCGGTGACGCTGCTGACGCTGGTGGCGGAGACCATGGGCCACGGCGTCAACGTGGCCGGGCGCTTCTTCAGCGCCCTGGGCGCGGTGGGCGTCAACGTGCGCGCCAGCGCCCAGGGTGCCAGCTCCCGCTCCCTCTCGTGCGTCGTCGACGCGGCGGACACCGCCATCGCCGCGCGCACCACCCACGCGGCCTTCAACCTGGCCCATCAGCAGGTCAGCCTCTTCGTCCTCGGCCGGGGCACGGTGGGCGGACAACTGCTGGCCCAGCTGCGCGCACAGCAGGCGCTGCTCCGGGACAAGCACGGCATCGCGCTGCGCGTCGTGGGGCTCGCGGACAGCCGGCGCGCGCTCTTCGACGCGGCGGGGCTCGCGCTCGACGGCGTGGAGACGCGGCTGGAAGGCGAGGCGCCCCAGGCGCCCACCCGGGTCCCCTTGCTGGACGCGCTCCGGCGCCTGCCCGTCCCCATCCTGGTCGACTGCACCGCCGCGGGCGGACTGGAGGCGCTCTACACGGAGGCCTTCCAGCGCGGCATCCACGTGGTGGCGGCCAACAAGAAGCCCCTGGCGCTGCCGTGGGAGGCCCGCGAAGCGCTGGTGGACACGGCGCGCCGCAACCACGTCGCGTACCACTACGAGACGACGGTGGCGTCCAGCCTGCCCGTCATCGACACGCTGGCGAACCTGGTGCGCACCGGTGACACCGTGCGCCTCATCACCGCGTCCCTGTCCGGCAGCCTGGGCTTCATCTGCAACGAGCTGACGGCCGGCGTGCCCCTGTCCCGGGCCGTCCGCACCGCCCGGGAGCGCGGCTTCACGGAGCCGGACCCTCGCGAGGACCTGGGCGGCACGGACGTCGCGCGCAAGGCGCTCATCCTCGCCCGGGAGCTGGGCCTGCCGCTCTCCCTGTCGGACGTGGCGCTGGAGCCCTTCGTCGCCACGGATGCGTGCGCCAGCGTGGAATCGCTCTTCCAGGTGCTCGCCACGAAGGACGCGGCCTACGCGGAGCGCGTGGCCCGCTGCCGTCACGCCGGCACCGTCCTGCGCTACCTGGCGCGCATCGACCCGTCAAAGGCGGGCACGGGCAGCCCTGTCATCCGCGTGGGCCCCGTGGGCGTCGAAGCAGGCCACCCCGCGGCGGACCTCCGCGGCTCCGAGTCCTTCGTCTCCTTCACCACCACCCGCCACAGCGACTTCCCGCTCACCGTCCGAGGCGCGGGCGCGGGCGGCGCCGTCACCGCGTCCGGCGTGCTGGCGGACATCCTCAAAATCTCCCAGACGCTGCGCGGACGATGAAAGGGCTCCTGCCATGAAACTCGCCACTGCCCTCGTCCACGCCGGCGTGCGCCGCGACCCCACCACCGGCGCGGTCGCCGTCCCCATCTACCAATCCGCCACCTTCCAGCACCCCGCGCTCGGGCAGTCCACCGGCTACGACTACTCGCGCACGCGCAACCCCACCCGCTCCGCGCTGGAGGACGCGCTGGCGCAACTGGAGGGCGGCAGCCGGGGCCTGGCCTTCAGCTCCGGCATGGCGGCGCTGCACTGCGCCCTCCAGCTCTTCGGGCCGGAGGACCACGTCCTCCTCACCGAGGACCTCTACGGCGGCACCTACCGGCTGGTGGACCGCATCCTCCACGTCCCCCGCACCTTCGTGGACACCTCGCGGCCTGGCGCCGTGCGGGACGCGCTGCGCCCCAACACCCGCGCCATCGTCGTGGAGACGCCCACCAACCCGATGATGCGCACCGCCGACCTCGCAGAGCTGGCGGCCATCGCCCACAAGGCCGGGGCGCTGCTCATCGTCGACAACACCTTCCTCACGCCGTGGCTCCAGCGCCCGCTGGAGCTGGGCGCGGACCTCGTCGTGCACAGCGCGACGAAGTATCTGGCCGGGCACAACGACGTCGTCGCGGGCGCGCTGGTGGTCAAGGACGCGGCGCTGGGCGAGCGGCTCGCGTACCTCCAGAACGGCATCGGCGCGATTCTGGGTCCGCAGGACGCGTACCTGGTGATTCGCGGCCTGAAGACGCTGGCCCTGCGCATGGAGCGGCACCAGGCCAACGCGCGGGAGGTGGCCGCTTGGCTGCGTGCCCACCCGGGCGTGGAGCGCGTCTTCTATCCCGGCGTGGGCGGGATGCTGTCCTTCACCGTCGCCCACGCGGCCCTGGTGCCCCAGGTGCTCGCGTCCGTGCGGCTGTGTCTCTTCGCCGAGTCGCTCGGCGGCGTGGAGACGCTCATCACCTACCCCACCACGCAGACCCACGCTGACATCCCCGCCGAGCGCCGGGAGGCGCTGGGCATCTCCGACCGGCTGCTCCGGCTCTCCGTAGGAATCGAGGACTCCCATGACATCGTCGCCGACCTGGCCCACGCGCTTCGCGACCCGGCTGCTGCACACGGGGCATGAGCAGGACCCCGCCACGGGCGCCGCCGCCGTCCCCATCTACCAGGTGTCCATGTTCGACCAGCCGGGCCTGGAGACGCCCGGCGAGTTCGACTACGCGCGCTCCGGCAACCCCACGCGCAAGGCCCTGGAAGGCGTGCTCGCGGCGCTGGATGAAGGTCACGCGGCGTTCGCCTTCGGCTCCGGCATGGCCGCCGTGTCCAGCGTGCTGATGCTCTTCAACGCGGGCGACCACGTCGTGGTGACGGACGACTGTTACGGCGGCACCTACCGGGTGCTCACCCGCGTCTTCAGCCGCTTCGGTCTGCAAGCCACCTTCGTGGACACCAGCGACCCGGACGCCGTGCGCGGCGCCCTCCGCCCCAACACGCGGGCGCTGCTGGTGGAGAGCGTGAGCAATCCCTTCCTCAAGCGCACCGACATCCCCGCGATGGCACAGGTGGCCCAGGCGCACGGGGCGCTGCTCATCGTGGACAACACGTTCCTGTCCCCGGCCCTCTCGCGCCCGCTGACCGAGGGCGCGGACATCGTCATCCACTCCGCCACCAAGTACCTGGGCGGCCACAGTGACGTCGTCGCCGGGGCCGCGGTGGTGAAGACGCCCGCGCTCGCGCGGGAGCTCGGCTTCCTCCAGAACGCGGTGGGCGCGGTGCTGGGCCCCCAGGACTGCTTCCTCCTCCAGCGAGGCATCAAGACGCTGCAGGTCCGCCTGGAGCGGCAGGTGCGCACGGCGGGGGCCCTGGCGAGGTGGCTCACCGCGCGGCCGGAGGTGCGGCAGGTCTTCTATCCGGGCACGGGCGCGGTGGTGTCGTTCCGGCTGGCCCAGGACACGCTGGCGGCGCCCTTCGTGGAGTCGCTCCAGCTCCCCCTGCTGGGCGTTTCGCTGGGCGCGGTGGAGAGCATCGTCACCGTCCCGGCGCGGCACTCCCACGCCGCCGTCCCCGCCGCCGAGCGGGAGCGCCGGGGCATCACCGACGGGCTCATCCGCTTCTCCGTGGGACTGGAGGACCTGGAGGACCTGCAAGAGGACTTCGGGCGGGCCTTCACGCAGGCAGGCCGCGCTGCGGCGTAGGCCACCCGGCGATTCCTGACGTGCTCCTTGCGCGCCGTGCCCGGTCCGAGCATGACAGGGGCACGCGCGCGGGGCCCTCCCTGCCCCGCCAGCCGAGGGAGTGCGCACATGGCCTTGCGGTTCAAGAACCTCGATGGCAGCGGGCCGCAGCCGTTCAGCAGCGTCTTCAAGTGGGCCGTGGCCGACAAGCTCGCCGGCCGCCGCCGCAAGTCCCCCGCCCGCGCCGAGGTCCCCCGCGTGGCGCCCGACCTCGCGCTGCTCGCCACGCCGCCCGCGCCGGGAGAGGGCGCCCGGCTGACGTGGCTGGGACATGCGAGCTGGCTCGTGCAGTTGGACGGGCTGTCCCTGCTCATCGACCCGGTGCTGCGCGACGCCATCAACGGCGTCATCCGGCGCAACGTCCCGCCAGGCGTCCCGGTGGAGAAGCTGCCGCCCATCACCGCCAGCCTCGTCTCCCACAACCACTATGACCACCTGGACCTGCCCACGCTGGAGCAGGTGGGGGCGCCCATCGTCACCGGCCTGGGCCATGCGCCGGTGTTCCGGGGCTCGGGCCTGAACGTCACGGAGCTGGACTGGTGGCGCTCCACGCAGGTGGGCGCCGTCACGGTGCACTTCGTGCCCTCGCAGCACTGGAGCCGCCGCGGCCTCAACGACGTCAACGAGATGCTCTGGGGCGGCTTCGTCATCGAAGGCTCCAGCGCCCGCGTCTTCCACTCCGGCGACACCGCCTACTTCGAGGGCTTCAAGGAGATTGGCCAGCGCTACCCGGGCATCGACGCGGCCATGCTGCCCATTGGCGCGTATGACCCGGCCTGGTTCATGCGCCGCCAGCACATGAACCCCGAGGAAGCCGTGCAGGCCTTCGAGGATTTGGGCGCCGCGCGCTTCCTGGCCATGCACTGGGGGACGTTCAAGCTCACCGACGAGCCGCTCGACGAGCCGCCCCGACGCCTGGACGCGGAGTGGACCCGGCGGGGCCTGGCGCGTGAGCGCGTCGAAGTGCTGCCGGTAGGTGGAACACTCACCGTGCGCCACGGTTGAAACCCACCAGGGGCTATGTTGTGGGAAGGGCATGCTCCTGCCCACCCTCCTCGCCCTAACGCTGCATCAGGCGCCGTCGTCCCTCACCACCGTCTCCGAACAGAGCGGCTGGAAGCGCACGGGCCGCTACCCGGAAGTGGAGTCCCTCTGCCGCGCCTTCCCCAAGGCGTTCCCCGGCAAGGTCCGCTGCGACACGCTCGGCACCACGCCGGAGGGCCGGCCGCTGCTCGCGCTCGTCGCCAGCGCGGATGGCACCCTCACGCCCGCCGCCGCGGCGCGCAAGCAGCGCCCCGTCGTCTTCTTCCAGGGCGGCATCCACTCCGGTGAGATTGACGGCAAGGACGCCGGCTTCTGGCTGCTGCGTGACTTGCTCGCCGGGAAGGAGCAGCCCGGCGTCCTCAAGCGCGTCACCGCCGTCTTCGTCCCCGTCCTCAACGTGGACGGCCACGAGCGCTTCGGCCCCAACCACCGGCCCAATCAAAATGGCCCCGAGGAGATGGGCTGGCGCGCCACCGCGCAGAACCTCAACCTCAACCGCGACTACGCCAAGGCGGAGGCCCCGGAGATGGTGGCCCTGCTGAAGTACCTCCACGCGTGGGACCCGCTCGTCTACGCCGACCTGCACGCCACCAACGGCGCCAAGTTCGAGCATGACGTGTCCGTGGGCATCGAACCGCAGAAGTCCGGGCCGGCCCCGCTGCGCGCGCTGGGCGTGAAGCTGCGCGAGGCGCTCTTCACCGAGCTGGAGTCCCAGCAGCACCTGCCCGTGCCCTTCTACCCGTCCTTCATCGAGGACGATGACCCCCGCTCCGGCTTCGCCTACGGCGTGCCGCCGCCGCGCTTCAGCCACGCCTACTGGGCCGCGAATCGCCGCTTCGGCGTGTTGGTGGAGACGCACTCGTGGAAGCCCTATGCGCAGCGCGTGAAGGCCACGCGGAATGTCGTGGCGAGCCTGCTGCGGCTGGTGGCCCGCGACGGCGCCACCCTGCGCGCGGCGGTGAAGGCGGCGGACGCGGAGGACGCGGCCGGCAAGACGCGCGAGGTGGTGCTCGCGTGGAAGAACACCGAGCAGCAGCGGACCATCGACTTCCGGGGCTATGCCTACGAACGAGGCGCCTCCGACGTGTCCGGCCAGACGTGGATTCGCTATGACGACACGAAGCCCCAGGTCTGGAAGGTGCCCTACTTCGAGGCGATTCAGCCCGCGCTCACCGCCTCGCTGCCCGCCGGCGGCTACCTGGTCCCGCCCGCGCACGCCGCCTGGGTGGAGGCGAAGCTGGCCGCGCACGGCCTGCGCTCGAAGCGCCTCTCCAAGCCCGTGGCCAGCGCGGCGGTGGAGCGCTTCCGCGCCACCGAGACGAAGTGGAGCACCCAGTCCGTGGAGAACCGGCAGACGCTCAACGTGAAGGGGGCGTGGGAGCCCCAGACGCAGGCCCTGCCCGCGGGCACGCTGTACGTGCCGGTGGCGCAGGAGGGCGTGGAGCTGGTGGCGCACCTGCTGGAGCCCATGGCGCCGGACTCGCTGGTGTCCTGGGGCTTCTTCAACGCCCACTTCGAGCAGAAGGAGTACGTGGAGGACTACGTGCTGGAGCCCTTCGCGCGGGAGCTGCTCGCGAAGGACGCCGCGGTGAAGGCGGAGTGGGAGGCGAAGCTGAAGGACCCGGCCTTCGCCAAGGACGCACGCGCCCGCCTGCGCTTCTTCTATGAGCGCCACCCGGCCCGCGACGTCCAGCTCCGCGTCTACCCGGTGCTGCGCATCCAGGCCGCGCCCCAGGGGCTGGCGGTGGCGAGGCCCGCCACGCCGTAGGCGGCCTGGCCGTGAAATGAAGACGCCCCGGAGCCAGCAGGCCCCGGGGCGTCTTTCTTTCAGCCCTGCTGACTCCGGCCTCCTGATTCAACGAAGGCCGGAGCGCTCGCGCATCATCAGCCGATGATGCCTTCGCAGGCGCAGTAGCTCTGGTTGCAGGTCGCGTTCGGGCCGCAGCCGCCGCAGTCCGACTTGCAGGCACAGGCGCACGTGTTGGGGTCCGCCTGGTACCGGTCACCACAGTTCAGCGCCCCGGTGTCACACACGCAGCCGCACACGTTCGAGTCGAACATGAAGCCCGGCGCGCAGGTGGCCGACTGGGCGCACGAGCACGAGCAGGTGTCCGTGTTGCACGTCTCGTAGGTGCCGCACGTGCCGCCGCAGTCCGGCGCGCAGGTGAAGGCGCACACCGCGGGGTCCGTGTTGCACACCTGGCCCGGGTCACCGCCGCCGCCGCAGTCCGACGGGCACTCGCACTGGTCCGTGGTGCGGTTGCACGTCAGCTTGCCTTCACAGAAGTCCGGGTCGTTCGGGTCGTGGTACGGGTCCGCCGCGCAGGGCGCGGGGATGCCGTTCGGGTTGGACGTGCGGTCCGTCCAGTAGCGGTAGGACAGCGCCGCCTGGGTGGTGCCCGGCGTCTGCGGGCGGCACCCGCCGTAGAAGGACACCGCGCGGCTGATGCCATCCACGTCGAAGCCGTGGGTGCGGCTGCGCGGCAGGTCTCCCGGCGTGGGGCACTGCGACGCGTTCGCCACCCCTTCCATGGCCACCTTCAGCGAGGCGCCGATGGGCGGCTTCTGCGTCCGGTAGCCCACCGAGGCGATGACGCTGTCGATGATGGCGTTGATGGTGGTGGTGATGGCGTTCGAGTCCCGGATGCTGCCGTACACGCCGCCGGTGGCCTGGATGATGTCCAGGTGCCGCGGGTTCCGGGGGTCTTCCTGGTTCTGGCACCAGGTGCTGGTGTCACTGGTGGCGTTCTCGTGCGGGCAGAGGATGCCGTGCACGTCGATGGGCTGGTTCAGCGGGTTGCGGTTCGTCCCCGGGTCATTGCCCGTGCCCAGGAAGTACTGGGCGTACGTGTCGACGGAGCCGGAGGACTGGTCCCGCGTGTCCGTCAGGATGACGACCACGACCTTGGCGCCCGCGCGGAAGCGCGTCTCCGTCGAGCCACCGGACGAGGCCAGCAGGTTGATGACGGCACGCGCGGCCTCCAGCGGGCGCTCGGTGCCGTTGCCGCTCTGCCCCACCCAGCACTGCGAGTTGGACGAACAGGTGGTGGGCTGGGTCCCATTGGGGATGGTGACGGTGGTGCACTGGCCGCTGCTGCAGGTGCTGTTCTGCGTCAGCCACGCCCGGAACTGGTTGATGTTCTGCGTGAAGCCACGCAGCACCCCCGAGTTCGAACCGCTGCCATAGGTATAGGTGGTGCTCACCATCGCCAGCCGATAGTCCAGTGTCGCGTTGGCCAGCTTGGCCGCCACGGCCGAGGCCGCGTTGGCCAGCGACTGCTGCGACGAGGCCATGGAGCCGCTGTCATCCACCACGAAGAGGAAGTCCACCACCGCCTGCCGCACGGTGAACTTCTCGCACTGCACCGCGTCCGTGTCGCCGAACTGCGCCAGCGCCGAGCCGCCCGCCGTGTCCGCCGTCGTGAAGAGGCTGCCCGCCTCGTTGTAACGGGACGTCGGGGTGATGGCCATCACCACCACCACGCTGTCGTCGGAGCGGTGCACGTACTGCGCCTGCATGGTGAACGGCCCCGTGATTCCGGCCGTGCCCGTCAGCTCCCCCGTGCTCCCCGGCACCAGTGAGCGGGTCAAGGTGTTGGTGAACGCCTTCAGGTCCGCGCCGCCCGACAGGGCGTAACGCGCCGACAGCGCGGCGTAGCCGTCCCAGGTGTTGAAGGTCTGCTGGAAGTCGCGCGTGGCGGAGTTGAACGACCCGGAGCGGATGCCCGCCTCGTCGTTCGTGGGACTGGACGACGAGCCCACGCGGCCGCGCTTGTACGCAATCAGCGTCACCTGCTTGGTGGCGTCCCAGCCGATGATGCCCACCGCGTTGTTGCCATCGCGGATGGTGCGCAGGTTGGCGTCCGTGAAGGTGGAGGGCAGCGCCAGCCGCAGGTCCGCGCCGTTCTCCTCCTTGAAGGTGACGGTGCGCAGGTTGGACGTGCGGCAGGCCTGGCCCGCGGGCGTGTTGGCAGCGCCGTCGGCGGGGTCGTTCGGGTTCAGCTCGCCCTCGTCCACGCGGCCATTCTGGTTGGCGTCCTCCGCGCCGTCCTGGATGCCGTCACCGTCGCTGTCGGGGTTCGTCGGGGACGAGGTGGTGGTCGGGTCCGCGTCGCCCACGTAGCCGCAGTCCTGACGCGGCGCCTGCGCCGTCGTCACACCCAGTTCCAGACCGTCCAGCAGGCCGTCGCCATCCGTGTCGGGGTTGGTCGGGTCCGTCTCACCGGCGTCCACGCGGCCGTTGCCGTTGGTGTCCTCGCCGCGGAAGCCATCGCGGCCCGGGCCGTCCTGCAGACCGTCGCAGTCGGTGTCCGCGTGACGGGGGTCCGTCTCACCGGCGTCCACGCGGCCGTTGCGGTTCGGGTCCTCGACACCGTCGGGGAGACCGTCGCCATCCGTGTCCGCGTTGTTCGGGTCCGTGCCCGTCGCAATCTCCACCGAGTCCGGGATGCCGTCGAAGTCGGCGTCCGGAATCGACGCGGCGCAGTCCGCCACGCGCGGGTCCGTCTCGCTGCCGTCCACGATGCCGTTGCGGTTGACGTCCTCGTCACCGTCGCTGCAGGTGTCGCCGTCCGAATCCGGGTTGAGCGGGTTGGTGCCAGTGCGCGACTCCAGGCCGTCATCCAGGCCATCACCGTCCGTGTCGCGCTTGCGCGGGTCCGTCTCTCCGGGGCTCACCACGCCGTTGCGGTTGGCGTCCTCTTCGCCGTCCGCCAGGCTGTCACCATCCGAGTCGATGGCGTTCGGGTCCGTCTCACCCGGGTCCCTGCGGCCGTTGCGGTTGAGGTCCTCCAGGCCGTCCGGGATGCCGTCGCCGTCCGTGTCCGCCAGCACCGGCGAGGTGCGCGTGGCCGTGTCCTGGTCACCGGGGAAGTTGCAGCTGGAATCGGGGCTCGTCGTGCGGCCCACCTCCACGCCGTCGCGGATGCCGTCGCCGTCCGTGTCGCGCAGGCCGGGGTTCGTCTTCAGTCCACCCGGGTAGACGGTGGCGAACTCCTCCGCGTCCGTCAGGCCATCACAGTCGGAGTCCTTCGTCGCATTGTCCGGGTCATCGATGTCCGTGGGCACCTCGCCCGGGTCGGGGTCCGGATCCGGAATCACGCCCGCGTCTTCTTCAAGCGGGCCACCATCCGTACCGCCGTCCTCGTTGCCGCCGGGGCCCGCATCGGTGTTCGGTTGTGGATTGGGGTCAGGGTCGTTCCCACCGCCGCAGGCAGTCAGCAACGACGCTGCCAGCAACGCGCAGGTGAAGAACTTCATCAGGGGAGTGCGCATCGTCTTTGACTCCAATGGCTCCGACTCCAGGTGGGGGGTGAGTCGAAGCAGACTTCCATTGTAGAGAACTACGACGGAGTTTCCGAGTACCTGTTCCCCCTGGGGCAACTCTGAGTCGGGGTCTGGATGCTCCCAGTCCAGTGACGTGGCTGGATTGCGCCCAGGCTGTCGGCAAACAAGGTTCGCGGGTGGGAAGGGCTCGGCTATCGTCGCGCCCGTGCCCGTCTTCGGTCTTGCGGCATTGTGGAATGGCTCGGCTCCCCCGGAGCGCGTGGCGGCCTGGGTGGAAGGGATTGGCGAGGTGCTCACCTCCGCGCAGTCACTCCAGCTGGTGGTGGCCCTGCGCCCGGAGGAAGCGGGTATTGAACTGAAGGTGGAGGCTCCAGGCTATCCACGCTCCGCCGTGGAGCGGCTCGCGGAGGACGCGAAGCGCAGCGGCGGCACGTTCGTGGAGCTGTGGCGTCTGCCCAAGGCGGAGCGAGATGCCTTTCGCGCGGCGGCCTTCGAGGGCGGCACCACCTACCGGGGAGACGAGCGCTCCGCCGCGGCGCGGGTGCTTCAACAGCACCTGGCCACGCTGCCCGTCAGCAACGCGCGGCCCGCGGCCCCCCCGGTGGGTGGCGCCGCGGCCGCCGTGCCTCAGGCGAGCCCGAAGCCCGTGGAGGCGCCTGCTCCCTCCCCCAGCAGCCAGCCTCACCAGGTGCTCGTCCGCCCGCCGGATGGGCCTCAGCGTCGCGGTCGCCGCTTCGCCGTGAAGCTGGAAATGGAGTTCCGAACCGAGTTGGACTTCGTGCGTGAGCACGCCCTCAACATCTCCAACGGCGGCCTCTTCGTGCGCACCGCGCACCGGCCCCTGCCCGACAGCGTCGTCACCGTGGACGTGAAGCTGCCCAACGGCGAGCGCCTGCAGGGTGACGCGGTGGTGGTCCACGTGGTGGACGACCCGTACACGGGCGGCGTGGGCCTGGCGTTCCTCAACGACGACGCCACCTTCTCCCAGACGCTGGACGACTACCTGGCGAGCCTCGCGGGTGGCGTGGGCTGAACATGATGGAGAACGTGCGGGAAATCTGGCCTCGCGACCATGGCCGCTTCCGGCTGCTGTCCCGGCTGGGACGCGGCGGCATGGCGGAGGTGTTTCTCGCGCGGATGCAGCTGGGCCCGCACGCCGGAGCGCAGGTGGCCCTCAAGCGCGTGCGTCCCGAGCGCGTGCGGGACGCGGAGGCACACGAGCAGCTCCTGCATGAAGCCGAGCTCGCCCGCTGCCTGCGCCACCCGTACATCGTCGGCTTCGTGGAGTACGGCGAGCTGCCGGACGGTGGCTACTTGGCGCTGGAGCTGGTGGAGGGCCCGGACCTGGGCCGCGTGCTGGCGCGGTGCCGCCGCCGCCGCATCGAGCTGCCCATCGACATCTCCGTGCTCATCGTCCGGCAGGTGCTGGAGGCCCTGTCACACGCGCACCACGCCGTCAGCACCACGGGGCGCCCCCTGGGCGTGGTGCACTGCGACGTGTCCCCGCACAACGTGCTGCTGTCCCGCACGGGTGAGGTGAAGCTGGCGGACTTCGGCGTGGCGCGCTCCCGCGCGGGCGCGGTGCAGGACGTCCGGCGGCTGGGCAAGCAGCACTACCGCTCGCCGGAGCTGCTCGCGGGCGACGTGTCCGTGGCGGTGGACCTGTGGGCGACGGCGGTGCTGCTCTACGAGCTGCTGGCGCTGGAGTCGCCCTTCCCTTCCGGCCCGGAGGAGCAGGTGGAGTCCTCCATCCGCGGTGGCCGGGTGACGCCCGTGCGCATGCGGGTGCCCGGCGTCCCCGACGCGCTGGCGCTGGTGCTGGACCGCGCGCTGGCGCCCGTCCCTTCGCAGCGCTTCAGCTCCGCGGAGCAGTTCGCCCGGGCCCTGGCGCCGCTGAGTGATGACCGCGTGGCCACGCCCCTGGCCGTGGCCGCGGTGGTGCGCGGGCTGATGGAGACCTGAGCCCGCGAGGGTCCGCTACGCCACCTCCTGCTGTCCCATGGAAGGAGGCACCATTCCCGGGTCGCCCTCCACCACCAGGCGGCTGCGCCCGCCGCCCTGCTTCACCACGCGCACCTGCACGCCGATGCGCTCCGCCATGCCGCTGACGTGCGAGATGATGCCCACCTGCCGGCCCGTGGCCTGGAGCGCGTCCAGCGTGGCCAGGGCCACCTCCAGCGTCTCCGGGTCCAGCGTGCCGAAGCCCTCGTCGATGAAGAGCGTCTCCACCTGCGTCGTCTCCGACGACAGGGACGCCAGCCCCAACGCGAGCGCCAGCGACACCAGGAAGCTCTCACCGCCGGACAGGCTGGCCACGCTGCGGACCTCGTCACCCATGTCCCCGTCCACGATTTGGAGGTCCAGGTCGTGGCCGGGCACGCGCATCAGCCGGTAGCGCCGCGCGAGCTCCCGCAGGTGCGCGTTGGCGTGCAGCAGCAAGGCGTCCAGCGTGAGGCTCTGCGCGAAGACCTTGAAGCGCTTGCCGTCGTGCGAGCCGATGAGGTCGCCCAGCACCTTCCACACCTCCGCCGCGCGGCGGTCCTCCTCCAGGGCCGCGGCCTCGGCGCCGTGCCGCGCCCGCGCCGTGTCGTCGGCCTCCAGGCGCGCGTGCAGCGTGGCCTCGGCATGACGACGGGCCTCGGCCTCCGCGCGCAGCCGCTCACCTTCGGCGCCCGCGTCCTGCTCGGAGAGCGCCGGAGGGCCGGAGTCCTCGTGCCGCGCGCGACGCTCGCTCCGCTCCGCCAGCACCGCGGTGGCCTGGGCGAGCGCCTCGCGCAGGGCCGACAGCGCGCGGGCCTCCGCCTCGCGCCAGGCCGCGTCGAAGGCCAGCAGCGTCCGCACGGCCTCCAGCGTCGTCCCTCGCGTGGCGAGCAGCGTCGTCAGCGCGGCGCCTTCCGACTCGCGCAGGGCCAGCGCCTCCGTCCTGACGCGCACGGCATCCTCGGCACGCGCGGTGGCGACCCGCGCCGCCTGATGCGCGGCCTCGGCGCGCTCACGGGCGTGCTCGAAGGCCGACTCCGTGGCCTCCAGCCGTGCCTGCAGCTCGGCGCGGACCTCCGCGGTGGGCCGGCCATGCAGCAGCGCGGCGCGTGCGCGGGTCAGCTCGCCGCGCTCCTGCGCCTTTCGCGCGGCGAAGGCTTGATGCTCCTCGGCGTGGCGGGTGCTCACCTCCACCAGGCCCTGCGCCCGGGCGCGATGACGTTGCTCCTCGGCCTCGCGCTCCTCCGCCTTCTGGCGGGCCTCCTCCTTCCCCTTCCACATCACCACCCGCTCTCCACACTTGCGGCGGAAGGTGGCCGGGTCCTCCTCCAGCTTCCGCTCCCAGCCCGCGTCCGCGGTGAAGACGGGTGACACCTCCGCGAGCACCTGCCGCAGCGTCTGCTCGGCGGCCTCGAGCCGGGCATGGACGTCCTTGAGCACCGACTCCTCGCGCGACAGGGCCTCCTCCGCCCGGCGCAGCGACTCCGCCGCCACCTCGCGCCGGGTGCGCTGCGTCTCCAGCGCCGCGCGGGCCTCGCGCGCCGTGCGGGCCAGTGACTCGGCGGCCTGCTCATCGGCCTTCAGCGCCGCCAACCGCTCCGCGACCTCGGCACGCGCCGCGTCGAGCCACGCTCCCGCCTCGGGCGAGCCACCCGCGGCCGGTGGCGACGCGTCAGCCTCTCCGGCTTGCACCGACGGTGGCACAGTCCCGGACACCCCTGCCGCGCTGGACCTTCGAGCGCTGCCTTCAGTCTCCGTCACAGAGGTGGCACGCGAGGACACTTCCGCGCCCTCTTCCCGCGTGGACTCCAGCCACGAGGCACACCCCTTCCGCCAGGCCTCGCCGTGCGCCTCGGCGCGGACCACCGCGGACTGCCTGCGCGCCTCCGCCTGTCCAGCGCGCGCCTCCGCCGCCGCGCGCCGCGCGCTCGCCACCACCTCCGCCTGGGTGGCCGCGGTCCGCGCCGCCTCCAGCGCCTCCACACGCGAAGCCGCTTCCGCGACCAGCCCATCCAGTGCGGACACCTCGCGCGCGTAGGGGTGCTCCTCCGCGCCGCACAACGGGCACGCCTCACCGTCCTTCAGCAATGCGCGGTGGGACGCATAACCCTGCGTCGCCTGCGCCAGCGACAGCGAGCGCTGTGCCTCCTTGAGCGCGGCCTCCCCCTGCATCCGCCGAGTCTCCGCCGCGCGCGCTTCCGCCGCCGCGGCCTCGACCTCCGCCTTCGCCGCCCCCACCTCCGTGCCCGCTTCGCGAGCCTCGGCCTCGTCCGCGGCGAGCCCCTCGTGAGCGGTCTTCAGGCCCCGCACGGCCTCCTGCCGCGCCAACAGGCGCTCACGCTGCGCTCGCCGCCGCGCGCCCGTCTCCGTCCCCACGGCCGCCTCGGCGTGCGTCGCCGCGGCCAGGGCCATCTCCTCCGCGCGGGCCGCGGCATCCCGCTCACCCCGCCGAAGCCCTACCGTCTCGCGCAGCCCCTCCACCTCACCGAGCAGCCGTCCGGATTCCTCACGGGCCTTGCGCTGCTCGCCCTGCGCGACCTCGTAACGCTCCAGCTCGCGCTGCCAGCGCGGCCACTCGCTGGTGAGCGCGACCCAGTGCGCCTTCTCCGTCAGCCAGTGCCTCGCGGCCTCTCCCTTGTCCCGAGCCTCGGCCTCGCGCGCGAGCACGGCGTCCAGCGCCGCCTTCGCCTCCACCAGCGCCGCCTGGGACGTCTCCGCTCGCGCCCGCGCCTCACCCGCCTCATGGGAGACACCTTCCAGCCGCGCATCCAGGCGCGCCGCCTCCTCCAGCGCGGGGCGCGTCGCCACCTCCCGCTCCTGCGCCGTGGCGCGCGCGGTCTCCGCCTCCAGTTGCCCCACCCGCCGCGCCGAGGCCTCCGCCAGCGCCCGCTCCACCTCCGACGCCCGCTCCACCTGCGCCGCCTCCGCCTCCGCCCACCGGCGCTCCGCGGCCTCGACCGCCGCCACGGGCCCCCGGAAGGACTCCGCCTGGCGGACCTCCTCCAGCCGGGCCGCGCGCGGCGCCGCCTCCTCCAGGGCCGCCCTGGCCGCCTGCGCCTTCGCCTCCGCCGCGTGCTCCGCCTCCCGCAGCCCCGCCCGCGCGACATGCCACGCCGCCGCGGCTTGCGCGGCCTCGAGCAGCGCCTCCACCGACTGACGCGCCCGGGACTCCTCAGCGAGCGCCGCCGCCGCCGCCGCGCGCTCCACCTCCGGCATCAGGGCAATCGCCGCCAGGCCCTGCGCCCGCTTCGCCAGCGACTCCTGCTCCGCCTTGTTCTTCTCATGCGCGGCCATGGACAGCCGGCTGTACACCTCCGTGCCCGTCATCCGCTCCAGCAGCTCCGCGCGCTCGCTGGCATCCGCCTTGAGGAAGGCCGCGAACTCGCCCTGCGCCAACAACGCCGAGCGGCGGAACTGGTCGAACGACAACCCCAGCCGCTCCTGGATGGCGGCCAGCACCTCGCCCTTGGTGCGGCCCGTGAGCTGCCCGGAGACGACGTCCATCAACTGCATCTCCTGGGGTCGGAAGCGCCCCTCGGCGCGGTTGCGCGCGCGCCACACGGACCAGCGCGCCCGGTAGCGCCGCCCGTCCTTGCCCAGGAAGTCCACCTCCGCGTAGCCCTCGCCCGCGCCCCGGCGCAGCATGCCGCGCACGTCGTAGGCGGACAGCCGCGCGTCCTCGTCCTCGTCCGCGCGCCCCACCGGCGCGCCGCCGCGTCCCCCCAGCCGGGGCGTGCGGTCGAACAGCGCCAGGCACAGGGCATCCAGCAGCGTGCTCTTGCCCGCGCCCGTGGCGCCGGTAATCGCGAACAGGCCCAGCCGGTCCAACGGCGGCTGGTCCAGCTCCAGCGCGAAGTCCCCCGCGAAGCTCGTCAGGTTGGCGCCGCGAATCGCGAGCACCTTCACGGCGACTCCTCCTGCACGTCGGTCAACAACGTATGGAAGGCCTCCAGCAGCGCCGGCGCGGGTGGCTCCTCGAAGTCACGGGCGTAACGCGCGCGGAAGACGTCCTCGGGCGTGCGCTCCTTCAGGGAGAGGCCCGGCTGCACCTCCGCCAGCGCGCCGCCCGTCCCGGTATAGGCGGGCGTCAGCTTCACCAGCCGCGCCGCCTTCCCCTCCAGCACCTTCTCCACCTTCTGCCGCAGCGCGGGCTCCGGCCGGGGCAACGACACACACACCTCCAGGTAGGGCCGCCGCCACTCCAGCGCGTCCGCGTCGTGCGCCGGCAAGCCCTCCAGTTGCGTCAGCACTGCGTCCAGAGGCGCCGCGTCCCGCGAAGGCACGCGCACCATGTCCGTGGTCCGGGGCACGGGCAGGGCTTCCACCTGGCCCAGCGCGTCGCCTTCCAGCTCCACCAGCAGCACCTGATGCCGGTAGCCCGCCTCCGACAGCGACAGGGGCAACGGCGAGCCGCTGTAGCGCACCCCTTCGCGCCCGCCCACTCGCTGGGCCTTGTGCAGATGCCCCAGCGCCGCGTAGGCCACGTCCTCCGGGAACAGGTCCCCGGGCAGCGCGTGCTGGTTGCCGCCCAGAATCTTCCGCTCGCTCAACGCGGACAGCTCCGTGCCCGTCATGTAGCAGTGCCCCATGGCCACCAGCGCCTGTCCCGCCTGACGCCTGCGCCGCGCCGCGGCCAGCGCCTCCGCGTACACCGCGCGCACGCCCTCCACCAGCCGGTCTCCCAGGTCCCCAGGAACGGGCGGCAGGTCCGCGGGCCGCAGGTACGGCACCGCCGCCACCCACGCGCCCACCCGCCCCTTCGCGTCGTGCAGCGGCACCAGCAGCCGCTCCTGGTCCATGGCGCCCCGGGCTCGCGGCAGTCCGCCCACCACGTGGACGCCCAGCGCCGCGAACAGCGGGTCCGGCGCGTCCAGCCGCGCCGCCGAGTCGTGGTTGCCGCCAATCACCACCACGTCCAGCCGAGGCATGCGCCGCCGCGCCTTCGCGACGAACTGGTACCAGGCCGCCTGCGCCTCCGCGCTGGGGTTCGCCGTGTCGAAGATGTCCCCGGCCACCAGCAGCGCATCCACCGCCCGCGCCTCCAGGGTCTCCAGCAGCCAGTCCAGGAAGGCGGCGTGCTCCGCGTCCCGCGAGACGTCGTACAGCGTGTGTCCCAGGTGCCAGTCCGACGTATGCAGCAGGCGCATCAGGCGTTCACCTTCCCTCTTTCCCGTGGCGCTCTGGCCGGCGGGCAGCCTCCAACAGAGGGGCTGCTCGCTCCAAGCGGCGGGCGCCTGCTCCCTTACTCCCTCCGTCTGACATGCGCGCAAGTTCCTGTAACTCCAGGCCGTTTGGAAGAGGACGCCCCGCCACGTCCCGTCCGGAGGCCCTCACGCACGGAGAGGGTTGGCCGATACGCCCGGAGCGGGGATGCTCGCGGGAATGACCGGGCTACAAATCGGCATCTTCGCCAGCTTCATTGGGGTCGGCCTGGGGGCGGCGAGCATCGTCGGCTACGTCCGCTGGCGGCGCTGGCAGCGGCAGCTCCTCGTCTGGCAGGGCTTCGCGGCCTCGCGCGGCTGGTACTTCATGGCGACGCCGGGGTTCATGTACGCCACGGGGACCATGGAGCTGAAGGGCAGCCACGCCGGGCGGCCGTTCAGCGTGGAGACCGAGGACCGGGGCCGAGGCCAGGCGTTCCACTTCGTCACCATTGTCCGGCACGCGCTGGGTGACGGCTTTCCGCGCGAGGTGACCATCCGGCCGGAGACGGCGGGCGACAAGGTCCTCAAGCTGTTCGGCGTGAAGGACGAGGAACTGGGCGATGCCAGCCTCGACGCCGTGTTGGACTTGAAGAACGTCACCCCTCAAGCCCGCGCCGTCCTCCTCGGCGCGGACCTGCGGCGGCCCCTGCTGAACGTGGCCCGCACCTTCGAGACCTTCACCATCGAGGACGGCGTCCTGACGGCGGAGGTGCCGCACGTCCCACGCACCACCATTGAGCTGTACGGCCTGCTGACGCCCGTGCGAGAGCTGGCCGAAGCCATCCGGGGCGCGAGCGGCCATACCGTCGAGCGGGCGAAGCGAGAAGGCCAGGAAGGCGCCACCCCATGAGCCTCGGGTCCTGGTTCTCGTTCCTCCTGTATCTCCTCGTCGCGGCGGCGGTGATGAGGGGTGGCCTCGCCTTCTGGAAGAGCCTCCAGCGCCGCGACCAGTCCTGGAGACAGTTCGCGGCCCTTCGCGACTGGGGCTACACCCACTCCCTCGGGACCTGGGAGATTGGAGGTCTCCACCTGGGGCGGCAACTCCGCATCCGCTCGGAGTACCGCCGGAGCGGGGACAAGACGCGCCTCTGCACGGTGGTGACGCTGGAGCTCGGCCAGGTGCTGCCCCCGGACCTCCTCATCCGCCCCGAAGGCCTCGGCGACAAGCTCCTCAAGGCGGTTGGCAGACGGGACGAGGAGGTCGGCGACGCGGAGGTGGACGCCATGCTCAACTTGAAGAACCTCTCCGACGAAGCCCGCGACATCCTGCGAGCCCCGCGCGTGCGACATCAATTCCAGAGGCTGCGCCGCCAGTTCCCGAGCTTCACCATCGAGGACGCGCAGCTCAAGGCAGAGCGGCTCGGCATGCCCGACAGCGAGGAAGCGCTGGAGGCCCTGGTGTCTCCAGCGCTTCTGCTGAGTGAGGCCCTGCACGAGGCGGCCGAGCAGGGCCGGGCGCGCAAGCGCGGCTGAGCCGCGCTCAGGAGCGGCGCGACCGCCGCCGCTGGAGCGCGAGCCAGGCGAGCGAGCCCCAGGCCAACGGCGCCAGCGGCATCGCGTTGCAGCCGCAGCCGCCCGGCTCGTTGGGGGGCGGAGGCTGGGTGCCTCCGTCCGTGCCCGCGTCCGTCCCGGCATCGGTTCCGGCGTCCGTGCCCGCATCCGACGGCTGCGGCTCACAGGGGGCCTCCCCCACGCATACCGTCGCCTCGGCGGAGCCCTGCTGCCCCGTCGAGTCCACCACGACGAAGCGGACGCGGTGCCAGCCCGGCATCAGGTCCGTGGTGTCCCAGCGGTTGTGCTCGCCGCCGAAGTGGAAGTGGTTTCCGGTCTGCACGTCGGTGTAGCGGAGCACGTCGTCCACGTAGAACTCCGCGTGCGTGCAGCCCACGTCATCCACGCAGTCTCCATAGAACTCCGCCGTGGCGCCCGACACGCGCTCACCGTCCTCGGGGCGTGTGAGGATGGCGGTGGGCGGCGAGTCCGGGCTGACGGTGATGGTGAAGGTCTGCGTCGCGTCTGGCGCCACGCCATTGCTCACGAGCACGGTGACCTCCACCGCGCCCACCTCGGTGGGCTCCCAGGTGATGACGCCCGTGAGCGCATCAATGCTCATGCCCGCCACGGGGTTCACCAGCGCATAGGCGTGCGTGGGCCGCGCCGTCACCCGCACCTCGTACCGGTACGGATTGCCCACCACGGCGGTGGTCACCGGCGCGGAGAGGATGACGGGAGGCAGGGGGTCCGTGTCCTGCTCGCGGGCCTCGACCTCGCGCGCGTCCAGTCCAGGCGCGGCCACGGTGATGAGGGCCGTGCCGTCCTCGTTGTCCGCGTCCTGCGCGGCGGCCAGGGTGACCTCCTTGGGCGTGCTCCAGTCGGACGTGTTGAAGGTCAGCGTCGCCCCGGACTGGACGGTGAGGTCCTCGTCCCCGCGGGTGCGCGTCACGTTCACCGTGACGTTGCGCGACGGCCGCTGCGACAGCGACACGCCGAAGGTCGCCGTGCCGCCCTCGACAATCGTCACCTGCGCCGCGGTCAACTCCAGGCGCGGCGAGTTGTTGTCGATGGTGGTGGCCACCACCGCCACCTCCGGAAGCCCGTCCGCCATGACCATGAAGGTGGCGACATCCGGCGTCGAGTCTTCGTCCACCGCCGCGGTGAGCGTCACCACCTGGGGCACGCTCCAGTTGGACGCGGTGAACGTGAGCGCCGCGCCGCTGATGATGCTCAGGTCCTCGGAGCCGCCCAGCGCGCGGGCCACCTGCACGGCGACCTCGGAGGCCGGCGCGTCGGCCAGGCGCACGGTGAAGGCCGCGCGTCCACCCTCCTCGACGCGCGGCTGGAGCCCGGACACCACCAACTTCTGCCCCGGCGTCTCGGGCGTGATGCGCCGCAGGGTGCCGCCCGTCACGCCAATGGCGTAGAGCGCGCCGTCCGGGCCCACCGCCAGGTCCACCTGCGAGGAGAAGCCGGTGGCCCACGCATCCACGGTGGCCACCGAGTTGTCCGCTTCCAAGGTGACGCGCGTCACCTGGCCAGAGTTGTAGTCACCGAAGAAGAAGTCGTCCTGGTACTCCTCCGCGAAGAGCGTCGCGTCGTAGAAGACGCCGCCGGTGATGGAGCCGCCGAGTTGCTGCGTCGTGGCCGTGCCTCCACCGCTCGCGGCGTCCGGCTGCGACGGCTGCGCCACGGTGAAGGTCGTGGAATCGGTGACGCTGGCCACGTACAGCAAACCGTTGAAGCTCGCGTCCTCCACCCCGCTGAGCGTGAGCCGCTCCCCCTTGCGGAAGCCATGGTTCCCCGTGGTGGTGAAGGTGGCCACCCCGCCGCTGCGCACGGCGCCGCCCGCGGTGAGGTTGCGGGTATCGGTGCCGTTGGTGCGGTACTTGACGGCGGGGGTGATGAAGTCGTTTCCGCTGGGCTGATTGTTCTGGTAGTCGCTGTAGCCGGCATGGCCTCTGCGGGGGACGACAAAGACCTGCTCGTAGCTGGTGCCCACGCTGTTCACCCACAACTGGCCCGTGGTGGGCTGGAAGGTGAAGGTGAAGGGATTGCGCAAGCCGCGCGCCCAGATGTACTCGTTGTTGGGCCCCACGCCGTCGTTGAAGGGGTTGTCGTTGGCGGGCGTCCCATCCAGGTTCGCGCGGCTCACCTTGGACGCCATCGACGTCAGGTCCGCGTTCACGCCCGTGCCGTTGCCAAGGTCACCAATGGCCCAGTACAGCTTCCCGTCCGGCCCGAAGCCAATGGCGCCGCCGTCATGGTTCGCGCCCGCGGTGGGCAGCCGGCTGACGACGATGGTGCGCGCCGTGCCCGTCCCGTTCGCGTCCGTGTAACGGACAACCTGCTGCTCGGATGCGGAGACGGTGACGAAGAAATAGACGTAGCGGTTGACCACGTAGTTCGGGTCGAACGCGATGCCGATGAGGCCACACTCGCTGTTGGTGTGGACGGAGGGCTCCATCGCGAACACCTGCGTCACCAGCGTGCTGCTTCCTGGCTGTGTTTCGGGCTGGCCATCCTTCAGCGACACCACCCGGACTTCGCCCGTCTTGCGGATGATGAACAGGCGGCCCGAGCCATCCGGCGCCCATGCCATCCCCGTGGCCTGCGTGAGGGCGCTGGAGGTGAAGGGCGTCTCCACGAAGCCGGCGGGCACCGCGGCCCAGGCGGGCGAAGACACCCCCAACAACCCGAGTAACATCAAGATAGAGCGCATATCCGTTGAGGATAACGCACTTGCGACACCCTCCCTCGCCCGCGTTGCGCTACGCCGGGGCGGGCTTGAGCGTGGACAAGCGCGTGCGCGGAGACGCTCAGCCCGTCTTGGCCAACGTCTGCTCGAACAACGTGCGCACCTGCGTGGCCAGCTCCTGCGAGTCCGGACCGAAGGACTCCGGCGGCAGCGCGGGGAGCACGCGCACGCGGATGGAGGCGGTGGGGCTCATCCAGGGGCCGTCTCCGTCCAGCAGCCCCGGCGTGCCTTCCACCACCACGGGCACCACTGGAACGTGCTCCTCCAGCGCGAGCTGGAAGGCGCCCCGCTTGAAGGGCAGCAGCTGTCCGCCCTTGGAGTACGTCCCCTCCGGGAAGATGAGCACCGGCATGCCACGACGGAGCCAGCGCCGGCACGGGTCCAGGAGCTGGTGCATGGCGGTGGACGAGCCGCGGACGATGGGCACATAGGCCAGCAGCGTCATCATCCACCCCACCAGCGGCAGCGAGAACAGCGACGCCTTCGCCACGAACTTGTAGGGATGGAACAGGCCCATGACGGCGAGGATGTCCGCCGCGGACTGGTGGTTGACCACCATCACACAGGGCCCGGGCGGAATGAGCTCACGGCCTTCGATTCGCGTACGCCAGCCCGGGGATGCGTGCAGCCACAGGCCGTAGCACCAACGGCAGACCAATGCGTGCAAGAGCCGCCGGTCCCGGTCGAACGGGTACGTGACGACGAGCAGCAACGCGCCCAGGGTGAACAGCACCGGAGCGGTGAGCAGGAAGACGACCCAGAACCAGAGCGTGACGGCGTACTTCATGGCGAGGCCCCAGGCATACCACCTTCGGGCCCATCCCACGCCCCTCTCCTGACAGCCCCGCCTCCCCACGGCCGCTCCCCTCTCATCCAGTCAGCCGGCCTGGAGGGGCCCTGGGGACTGCCCTCCAGGGCAATCCGCCGTTCCTTGCCCATGGACCCGCCGCTGCCATAAAGACAGACCACCCCCATGCCTCCCATCGACCCCGCGCTCCGAGCCGCCCGACTCGCCCACACGTTCGTCCCCTTCAGTCAGCTGCGCACGGCGCGGTTGCTGCTGGGGCTGAACGGTCAGCAGCCGCTCGAGGTCCAGCGCAGGCTGTTCGGCTACGACCTGACATTGCAGGCCCACCGCAGCACGACGCACATGCTGCTGTACCTGCAGGGCGACGACTTCCTGTCGGACCTCCCGCTCATCGCGTCCCATCTGCGGCCGGGCATGGTGGCCTTCGACGTGGGGGCCAACATCGGCTACCTCTCCATGTACCTGCGCAGCCGCATCGGCCCGCTGGGACAGCTCTTCAGCTTCGAGCCCGAACCAGAGAACTACGCGGAGCTGGACGCCAACTTCCGGAGCAACCACCTGCACAACTGCCAGGCCGTCCAGGCGGCGGTGGGTTCGCGGGAAGGCGTCATCACCTTCGCCACGGGCCTCAACGGACACGTTCCCGAAGAAGGCGCGGAGGGCATCACCGTCCCGGTCGTCACCGTGGACGGCTTCGTCCAGAAGCAAGGCCTGTCACGCGTGGACTTCGTGAAGGTCGACGTGGAGGGCTTCGAGCTGGACGTGCTGGCCGGCATGCGGGCCACGCTCGAACGTCCGGACAAGCCCATCCTCTACATCGAGGTCCACGGACGGGGTGAGTATGCGCGAGCCGACCCTCGCCGCGTCTGCGAGGTGCTGGAGGGGCACTACAAGAACATCCGCGCCTACGTGTCCCCCGACGACTTCAAGGCGAAGCAGGGCGGCTTGCGCCGTCTGTGGGGCCGGGTGTCGCCTTTCGGTGACATTGAACAGGCGTGCCGGGTCGACCTGCGCGAAGTGAAGCAGCACGATACCCAGCGCTACCAACTGCTCTGCCTGCCTTGAAGGGCGCGGAGCAGGCACGCTCCGCAACGTCGGACCGGCGTCACTGCCCGCACTCTCCCTTGCATGGTGGCTGCTCGGAAGGCGTAAGGTGCCCGCCGGACCCAACCCGGAGGGAGGCAGCGAATGGACGCGCATCAGGGCCTGCACATCGAGACCCATCCTCGAGAAGGAGACCCGCTGGTTCGCGCCCGGCGGCCCGACCCGTGCGCGCTGGTGTTGTTCGGCGCCACCGGAGACCTGGCCCAGCGCAAGCTCTTCCCGGCCCTGTTCGAGCTGGCGCGAGACCACCTGCTGCCAGAGAGCTTCGCCGTCGTCGCCTTCAGCCGCTCCGAAGGGGACAGCGAGGCCTTCCGCGACCAGGTGAAGGCGTCCCTGCAGGAGTTCGCCCGCACCCAGCCCCTGGATGAGGCCATCTGGAAGGACTTCGCCCCGCGCCTGGAGCTCATCTCCGGCGGCTATGACGACCCGAAGTCCTTCGTGCGCCTGCGCGAGGAGCTCGACCGGGTCGCCCAGAAGTTCGGCACCCAGGGCAACCAGTTCTATTACCTGGCCACGCCGGCCTCCACCTTCCCCAAAATCCTCAACGGCCTGTCGGAGTCGGGGCTGCTCAAGCGCCAGGAGCAGGCCGACCCGCGCCCGTGGCAGCGGCTCATCATCGAGAAGCCCTTCGGCCACGACTTGGAGAGCGCCCGCGCGCTCAACCGCGAGCTGGCGGCGGTGCTGGACGAGCGGCAGATCTTCCGCATCGACCACTACCTGGGCAAGGAGACGGTGCAGAACATCCTCGTCTTCCGCTTCGCCAACGCCATCTTCGAGCCGCTGTGGAACCGGCAGCACATCGACCACGTGGAAATCACCGCGGCGGAGACGCTGGGCGTGGAGGGGCGCGGCGGCTTCTACGACGAGACGGGCGTCATCCGGGACATGGTGCAGAACCACCTGCTCCAGGTGCTCGCGCTGTGCGCCATGGAGCCGCCGGTGTCCTTCGGCGCCGAGGACATCCGCGACGAGAAGAACAAGGTCTTCCGCGCGCTGCGCCCGCTGGAGGGCCGCGAGGTGTCCCGCGCGGTGGTGGCCGGTCAGTACGAGGGCTACCTCCAGGAGAAGGGCGTGAAGGCCGGCTCGCGCACGCCGACCTACGTCGCCATGAAGATGAACATCGACAACTGGCGCTGGGCGGGCGTGCCCTTCTATCTGCGCGCGGGAAAGAAGCTGAAGCGGCGCCTGACGGAGGTGTCCATCCACTTCAAGTCAGTGCCCATCAGCCTCTTCTCCGGAGAAGGCGCCACCTGCCAGCGGCTGCAGCCCAACGTGCTCACGCTGCGCATCCAGCCCCAGGAAGGCATCGCGCTCTCCTTCGAATCCAAGGTGCCCGGCGAGGACGTCAACATCGCGGGCGTCACCATGGACTTCAACTACCAGGAGACCTTCCAGCGGCCGGTGCCCGAGGCCTACGAGCGCCTGCTGCTGGACTGCATGCGCGGCAACGCCACCCTCTACGCGCGGCAGGACAGCGTGGAGCAGGCGTGGACCTTCGTGACGCCCATCCTCCAGGCCCTGGAGTCCGGAGAAGGCGGACCGGCGCACGGCTACGCTGGTGGCAGCGCGGGCCCGGACGCCGCGGCCGCGCTGCTGGCCCGGGATGGCCGCCGGTGGGCGGGCCTGTGACCACCAGCGCGCGCACGCACGTCGTGCCGACCGAGTCCCTGCCCCGGGAGGCCGCGGTGTGGATGGCGCGCGCGCTCCAGGACACGCTCGCCACCCAGCGTCGCGTCAGCCTGGCCCTGTCGGGTGGCGGCACGCCGGGGCCCGCGTACCGGGCGCTTGCGGCGCAGGTGCTCCCCTGGGAGCGCGTGGACGTCTACTTCGTGGACGAGCGCTTCGTGCCGCCCGACCACGCGGACAGCAACTACCGGATGGTGGAGGACACGCTGCTGCGCCCCTTGCGGCTGTCACCGTCGCAGGTGTTCCGCATGGAGGGGGAGCGCGAGGACCGCGCCGCCGCCGCCAGGGACTACGCGGCGAAGCTGCCTCCCGTCCTGGATGTCGTGTTGCTGGGCATGGGAGAGGACGGGCACACGGCCAGCCTCTTCCCTGGCCACCCCGCGCTGGAGGAAACCGAGCAGCGCGTCCTGGCGGTGGTGGGCCCCAAGCCGCCGCCCTGGCGGATGACGTTGACGCTGCCGGTGTTGCGGTCCGCTCGGCGCGTGCTGACCCTGGTGTCGGGGGCGGGCAAGCAAGACACGGTGCGCCGGGCGCAGGCGGGGGACCTGAGTCTCCCCGCCGCCCGGGTGACGAATTCGGAGTGGATGTTGGACCCCTCCGCCGCCGGGCGGTGAGGGCTCCCTGTCGCGAACCTTCCAGGAGGAACCAACGATGAGTGAGGCAGCGGGCGCGCAGTTCGGCGTGGCGGGAATGGGCGTCATGGGGGCGAGCCTCGCCCTCAACATCGCGGACCACGGTTTCCGGGTGGCCGTATGGGACAGGCACGCGGAGCGCATCGACGAGATGCACCGCAAGCACGGCCACCCCGAGGTCTGGGGCACCGAGTCGCTGGAGGCCTTCGTCCAGCGGCTGGAGCGCCCGCGCAAGGTGCTGCTGATGGTGACGGCGGGCGCGGCGGTGGACTCCATGCTGGAGCGCCTGCTGCCGTTGATGGCGGAAGGCGACGTCATCATGGACGCCGGCAACTCGTGGTTCCTGGATACGCGCCGCCGCGAGGAGCAGTGCAGGTCCAAGGGCATCCACTTCCTGGGCGTCGGCGTGTCCGGCGGCGAAGAGGGCGCGCGCAATGGCCCCTCCATCATGCCGGGCGGCGCGCCCGCGGCGTATGAGCTGGTGCGGCCGGTGTTCGAGGCCATCGCCGCGAAGACGGACCTGGGCCCGTGTGTCACCTACGTGGGGCAGGACGGGGCCGGGCACTTCGTGAAGATGGTGCACAACGGCATCGAATACGCGGACATGCAGCTGCTCGCGGAGACGTACGACGTGCTGCGCCGCGGGCTCGGGCTGGACGCGGACGCGCTTGCGGACCTGCTGTCCAAGTGGGACCACGGCATCGCTGGCTCGTTCCTGCTGGAGACCACCATCAAGGTGCTGCGGCAGAAGGACCCGGAGACGGGCCGACCGCTGGTGGACCTGGTGCTGGACAAGGCGGGCCAGAAGGGCACGGGCAAGTGGACGGTGCAGGTGGCGCTGGACCTGGCCGTGCCGATTCCGTCCATCGCCGCGTCGCTGGACGCGCGCATCCTGTCGTCCATGAAGGACGAGCGCGTGGCCGCCGCGCCGAAGCTGAAGGGCCCGGCGGTGCAGCTCAGCAAGGAGGAACAGGCGCAGCTGGCGGCGTGGACGCACGACGCGCTCTACGCGGCGCGCGTGGTGACGTATGCGCAGGGCATGCGGCTCATCCAGGCGGCTTCCCAGGAGTATCAGTGGAACATCCACCTGGCGGAGCTGGCGCGCATCTGGCGGGGTGGCTGCATCATCCGCGCGAAGCTGCTCACGCCGCTGCGCGAGGCCTTCCAGCAGCAGCCGACGCTGCCCAACCTGATGGTGTCCGACGCCTTCGCGCCGGTGCTGGAACGCATGGCGCCCGCGTGGCGGCAGGTGGTGGGCGTGGCCACGCGCGTGGGCATCCCCGTGCCGGTGTTCAGCGCGTCGCTGGCGTACCTGGACAGCTATCGCACGGCGGAGCTGCCGCAGAACCTCACCCAGGCGCAGCGCGACGCCTTCGGTGCGCACACGTACCAGCGCAAGGACCGACCGGAGGCGGGCTTCGTCCACACGGAGTGGGGCAAGTAGTCAGGGCCCGGTGCTTCCCGGGCGCGCGCGTCACGGCGCTCGGGACGGCCTCTGGGCGGTGCGCTCTGTCAGCAGCGCGCCGGTGCCTCCCTCATCGGAGACCGAGCAGATGAGCGTCCGGTGCGAGGACGCGTAACCCCGCACGTAGGAGCGCGTGGCGACGCAGAGCGAGGCCACGCCGCTCGCCGCGCCGACATCTCCGAAGGCAATGGCGGGGAGCACGAGCCGGCTCTCCACGAAGTCGACCTGCTCATGGAGAAGCTGCTGGGCATGGCCCCAGACGCGCGCCTTCCATTCCTCACCGTTGAGGTCCAACAGGAGGTCTCCCCGGAACGGCTCCCGGACTCCGGCGGCCTCCAGCGTTCGCTGGACAGTCTGGCGAGCTTGCGTCCCCACTCGGGAGCCAACTGACTCCGGGAGCGGACAGGCGCATCCTCCTCCGAAGGCGCGTCGGGTGCGTCCTGAACCACGGCGGCCAGGATGCGAGACTCGGCCCGAGCTCCCCGCTGCCCCGCGTTCAGGGCCCGCTCCACCAGCACACAGGCCGCGGACTCGCTGGGGCACAGCCCCACGGGACGCTCGGACGTCTTGAGCCGCCCCTCGCGGATGAGGAGGTTGATGCTGGGGCGGTCCAACCAGGAATCGGTGCCCAGGATGAGGACGCGCTCCATGCTGCTGCGCGTGAAGAGCGCTTCGGCCCGCTGCACCGCCGTCGCCACGCCATGGGGCCCGCCGGTGATGAAGCCACCTGGAATCATCTGGAGCGGCAGTTGCGTCAGGCGCGCGAGCAGGTCCGCGCAGTAGGCCTCCAGCAACGCGGGGACCTCGGGGTCCGGCCAGAAGAAGCGCTCGAACAGGAGCGGGGGCAGCACCCAGGCGACGCCCGTCGTCTGCCAGAAGCGGGCGTCCTCGCGGCCCGGCAACTGGCCGTAGTCCACCAGGTCCTCCAGGGCCGTGACGGCCATGCGGACCCAGGTGCCCGACTGGATGAAGCCATTCGTGTAGCCCTCGATGGGCGCTCCCGTGACGGGCGCCTCGAGCTCGGCTTCGTCATAGGCAACCACCTGGGCCAGGGGGTGGCGCCACGTCAGGCCGGCGCGCTGCGCGGCGCAGCTGGTGACCACGTCGAATCCCAGGCTGGACACCATGCCCAGGCCACTGATGACGATTCCCGTTGCTGGAGGCATCAGCGTTTCGACTTCTTGCTTGGCTTTCTGAAGGAGCTGAAGGGCTCGGGGACGCGCCAACTGTCCGGGGCGGGCAGCTTGCGCAGGTGGAACCTCCGCGCGACGTCGGGCGCCAGCGGATGGTCCGGCGCCACGGTGAGCCCGGCGCGCTGGGCCAGCTCGATATAGGCCAGGATCTCGGTGGAGACGTGCGCGGTGGTGGCGGCCTCGTCGGGGTTCTGCGTCTCCTCGCGGCGCGCCTTGTCGTAGGCCTTGCGCTTCTGGTCGATGAGGGCTTCGAGCCCTTCGTCAAAGCGCTGCTGGTCCTTGTCGATGAGTCCCCAGCAGACGTCGAGATGCGGGTCGGGGTTCTCCTCGGTCAGCCTGGCGAAGAGCTCCAAGTCGGGCAGCAGCTCCTCACGCGGGACGTTTCCAAAGAAGAACGCCATGGGCAGCCACACTGCGAAGAAGTCCTCTTCGTATTCGCGCGTGGTGTCGGGCTTGCGTGGGCACAGCGGGGCCATGGCCCGCGCGGCCTCATCGTCCCGGCAGGCGACGGCGTCGAAGAAGGGCTCGGCCTTCGAGGTGAGCTTCTCTGCGTCGGGCGCGGTCGTGAGGAAGTGCAGGAAGGCGCGAGCGCTCTTGGACAGGTATGCGTAGAACGGCTCCGGGTCGCTGGTGGCCAGGAGCGAGCCCGTCGCGATGCGCCGATGGAGCAGGCAGATGTACGCGTAGTTCTGCAGCGCGGGAGGCGCGGCGATGACGCGCGGAAGCAGCTCCTCAAGCGCGGTGCCTGAGTTCTTGATGGCGATGGGGAGGAAGTTCGGCTTCATGTCGTCAACGCGGGTGAATGGCCAGACGCGCATTCTACGTCCGGGTCCGTCATGTGTCGCTGGCCTTGGCCGCAGGCCCTTGACCCTCCCGGATGCGTCCGGGACACTCGATGGCGCAGGCACCCTTCAGCTCGGGACCAGGCCATGTCGAAGAAGAAGGACACGGGGCATTTCGGGGACGCGGAACTCAACGACCTCCACCTCACCGTGAAGAGCACGACCGAGGGTGGCGCCTGCCTCACTGGCCATACGGGTGACTTCTCCGGCTTCAAGAACAAGGTCTCCTGCAATTACCGATATCAGGCCTACGAGCAGGCGGACAGCCACGGGGAAATCAAGGAACGACTGCACCGCTACAATGAGCACCCGCCCGAGCGGCGCCTCCAGACCTCCGCCTACCGGGCGAACAAGGGCGGCATGACGCCCGACCGCTACTGCGCCCACCTGGACATTCCGGAGCCGGGAGACTGGGACATCGGCGGTCCTCCGCGCGCCATCAAGCGCCGGACCTTCGCCAAGGGCAAGGTCCGCATCCCAGCCGGCTACAACTTCACGCAGGACACCTGGCCGTACTGGAACAACGCCCACCACTTGATTCCGAAGGGCACGTTGGACTCAGTCATCCAGAAGCAGGAAGCCAAGGTCAGCAACATGATCCAGAAGGCCCTGCTCAAGGCCAGGTACAGCATCAACCACAAGAAAAACATGTTGCTGATTCCGCAGGACCGCGAGGTCGCTGCGCTGCTCAACCTGCCACGTCATATCCAACTAAAGGATGACGATACGTCGTCGCTTCCGGCAACATGCACGGACCACCCTGTCTATAACGACATGGTGGACCGAATGAACACCGGCCTCGACAAAATCATCAAAGACTATAAAAACATTTGCGACCAAGCCAAAGAAGACGAACACGAAACTCCAGATACAGAACTCGACAAATCGCGTCTGGAAAACCTCTCCACCGAACTCCTTGAGCTAATCCTATCCTGGGGACGAACCGGAGGAACCGGCCCCTCACTCGACAAGAAGTCGACTCAACTCCTCAAGAAGAACTCATTCTAACATCAAAACAAGACAACCACCAATGAAATACCACCTCATCCATCTAATGCCTCGCGAAAATAGAAATTTCTGCTTCATCGACGACGAACCTGAAGGGATTGGGATAAAATCATACAAACTCGGGAAGGGCCTTCCTCTCGGCAGCGACTATCCACCGAACGCCCGCGTCTTCATGACCGACCGCCACAAAGGAATCCAGGTATCGGACCTCATCGAAAACGCATGCAACCTGCTCATCATCAGCAAAAGAGTCAAAGAGGTCATCGAGCGTGTCAACAAAGCGCCCACGGAGTACCTCCCCCTATCCATCTACAATCACAAGAAGCGTGCGGCCTCAACTGACTATTTCATCATCAACCCACTCGGCACATTCGACTGTCTCAATTTGGAGACCTCGGACATCGTGTACCACAACGACAAAGTGGTCGACGTCCGCAACTTCGTGCTCGATCCGCAGAAGCTTGAGAACGCACCTCACCTGTTTCGGGTCCAAGAGGATTCCTACACCTACATCATCAGCGAACAACTTCGGCAGGAACTGCGCACATTGGACCCACTCCCAACTAACTTTTTCATTACAGAACTTGAGCAGGTCCCATCTCACACCAGGCCCACCTCATCAACCGTCTGACCTGCCTCACGGAAGCGGCGACGCGTCCTACACAAACACAAGAACCGGCTCCACACCCAAGCTTTCAAACCACGCAAACCGCAATTCCAATCGAGACCGGATGAACTACTACCTCATCCTCCCAATGCCCCGACAGAAGCTCGAGTACTCTTTCATCGATGAACCCCCTGAAGGACTCGGGCTCAACAGGTACAAGGTTGGTCACGGCGAAAGGCTGGGTGCCGAGTACCCGGCAGCCACTCGGGTCTACATGACAGACCGGTACCAGGGCATCCAGGTTTCCGACTACGTGGAAAACGCTTGCGGCATGCTCATCGTCAGCAAGCGAGTCAAAGCGGTGTTTGAGCGCGTCAACCAAAGTCCTGTGGAGCACCTGCCACTGGCCATCTACAATCACAAGAAGAGACCCGCCTCCACAAACCACTTCATCGTCAACCCATAGGGGTCCTGGACTGCCTCAACCTGGACGCATCGGACATCAATCAATTCAAAGACAAGATCGTCCGCGTCCAAAGTCCTGTCCTCGACCCAGCCAAGCTCAAGCACCATCTCTTCCGGATGCGCGAACACTCGTATTCGTACCTGATGAGCGAAGTCATGGTCCAAGCGCTGCGCACGCTGAGCCCGCGCCCAACCCATTTCCTGCTCGACCTACTCGACCAAGTACCGGCGAAGTCCGCACATCCCCAGCCAGCATGACACAATGGCTGCCCATGACTGAATAGTCATGGCGCGCTGCATCTTTCACAAACACCGCACATCAGGCATCATTGAGGCTCTCTATCCGGAGCCTCGACCATGACGCTGGATGCCGGAGCGAAGCTGCTGCATGCGGTACGTGAGTTGGCCCCTGCCCTCTCCGCTCGCAGCGGGGAGATTGAACAGGCACGGCAGCTCCCCCTGGACCTCATCGCCACGCTGAAGGACCTCGGCGTCTACCGGATGCTGGTCCCGCGCAGCCACGGAGGACTGGAGCTGGACCTCGTCACGGGCCTCGACGTCCTCTCCGAGCTGGCCCGCTCGGACGCCTCCACCGCCTGGACGATGATGATTGCCTCGGAGAGCCCCCAGCTCTTCGCCCTCCTCCCCCGCGAGGAGTTCGACGCCGTCTACGCCCCGGGGCCCAATGCCACCGGAGGCGGCGCCTTCAATGCCCAGGGCAAGGCCGTGCAAGTGGACGGCGGTTACCGCGTCACCGGTCACTGGAACTTCGCCACCGGCTGCCGCACCAGTGAATGGCTGTTCGGCAACTGCGTCGTGCTCGGCCCGGACGGCAAGCCCCGCCCGGGCCCCGCCGAGGGCCTGCCCGAGACGCGCGCCATGCTGCTGCCCGCCAGCGAGGTCCGCATCATCGAGCACTGGGACGTGCTCGGCCTGCGCGGCACAGGCAGCCACGACATCGCCATTGACGCCTTCGTCCCCCTGCAACGCACCTTCGACATCTTCACCGGCCAGCCCTGCGTACCGGGCGCCAACTTCGTGGTGCCGGTGCTCCACTACGCCATGCACATCGGCGCGGTGGCGGTGGGCATCGCCCAGGGCGCGGTGGATGACCTGCTCGCCCTCGCCCGCTCGGGCAAGCGCCGGCTGTACGCGCGCACCTCGCTGGTGGACTCCCCCGTGTTCCGCAACCGCCTGGGCCGCGCCGAGACAGGCGCCCGCGCCGCGCACGACGCGCTCCGCCGCATGGGCGAGGTGTTCTGGGAGGCCTGCCAGGAGTCCCCCGTGAGCGCCTTCGGACTCGCGCCCCAGGTGTCCTCCACCCTGACCTGGGCCGTGGAGACGGCCGCCGAGGTGGTGACGGCCTGCTACCACGCGGGCGGCGCGACGTCCGTGCGCGACGGCGCCTCGCTCCAGCGCCGCTTCCGCGACATCCACACCCTCACCCAGCACGCGGCCGTGGCGGAGGGCTGGTTCACCCAGGAAGGCAGCGCCCTCCTGGGCTTCCCCGTCCTCTTCGAGGCCTGAAGCGCGCGGACCTACGCCCGCGTGGCGCGCAGCTCCGCGCGGCGAATCTTCCCGCTCACCGTCTTCGGCAGCTCGGTGACGAACTCGATTTCGCGCGGGTACTTGTAGGGCGCAGTCGTCCGCTTCACGTGCTCCTGCAACGCCTGCGCGAGCGCCGGGGATGCCGTATGCCCCGGCGCCAGCACCACGAAGGCCTTCACCCGCTGGCCAATCTTCTCGTCCGGCACACCGATGACGGCCGACTCCGCCACCGCGTCGTGCTCCAGCAGCGCGGACTCCACCTCGAACGGCCCCACGCGGTAGCCCGACGTCTTGATGACGTCATCCGCGCGCCCCACGAACCAGAAGTAGCCGTCCGCGTCGCGCACGGCCCGGTCTCCCGTTACGTACCAGTCGCCACGCCGGCACGCAGCGTTGGCCGCGTCGTCCCCGAGGTAGCCCTGGAACAACCCCACGGGCCGCTCGGGCGCCACGCGCACCGCGATGTCCCCCTCCTGCCCGTCCGCCACCTCCTGGCCCTGGTCGTCGATGACGCTCACCGTGAAGCCCGGGGACGGCTTGCCCATGGAGCCCACGCGCGGCGTCATCGAGGGGAACATGCCCACAATCATCACCGTCTCCGTCTGCCCGTAGCCCTCGTGAATGTGCAGCCCGGTGGCGTCCTTCCATGTGTCGATGACCTCCGGATTGAGCGGCTCGCCCGCGCTCACCGTGTGGCGCAGCGAGGACACGTCGAAGGCCTTCAAGTCCTGGAGCACCAGCGCGCGCCACGCGGTGGGCGGCGCGCAGAACGTCGTAACCTGCTGCGTCTCCAGCACCTTCAGCAACTTCGCGGGCTCGAAGCGGCCACGGAAGTCATAGACGACGTTGCACGCGCCCTGACTCCACGGCCCGAAGAGCTTGCCCCACGCGCACTTGGCCCAGCCGGTGTCGCTGAGCGTCAGGTGCCGGTCCTCCGGCGTCAGGTCCAGCCAGAAGCGGCCGGTAATCACATGCCCCTGCCCGTAGCTGGCCTGCGTGTGCAGCACCATCTTCGGCATGCCCGTGGTTCCGGACGTGAAGTAGATGAGCAGCGGCGCATCCGCGCGCGTGGGCTCGAAGGCCGCGCCCGCGTCCGCCACATCGGACGCGTAGCGCGCCCACGGCGACGGCGCGCCCTCGCCCACCGACACCCAGGTGCGGACCTTGCCCGCCGTCCCCACCAGGCCGTCAAAGCGCTCCAGGCAGCTCATGTCCGCAATCACCGCCTGGGCCTCCGCCACCTCCAGCCGGTAGCGGATGTCCTTCGGCGTGAGCATGGGCGTGCCCGGCATGAAGACGATGCCCACGCGAATGCAGCCCAGCACCAGGAACCACCACTCCGGCACACGCGGCATCATGATGAAGACCCGGTCACCCCGGCGCAGCCCCTGCTCCGCCAGGAAGCGGGCCGCGTGCAACGAGCGCCGCCGCAAGTCCTCCCACGTGAAGCGCCGCTCCTGCCCCGCTGCGTCGGACCACAACAGGGCCAGCGCCTCCGGGCGCTCGGCGGCGTGCCTATCGATGACGTCGGCCGCGAAGTTGAAGTGCTCGGGCCGCTCCCACCGAAAGTCCCGGCGGGTGGCCTCGTAGTCCTTCATGTTCCGAGGGGGTGACAGGGGCATGGCGGCCGACTCCTGGGCGGAAGAAACCAACCGCGAGAGCCTGCCACGCCGCGCCAGGTGCGTCCTCCGCGAGTCCCGCGTTCGCCCGGTGCCGGACACGCGCCCGCGCGAAGCCCACAAACGCAAGCGGCCGGCCCTGTCACAGGCCGGCCTCGCGCGCGACTTCATCCGAAGCGCGCGCTCAGTTGATTTCAGCGCACGGGAAGAGCGTGTTGTACGCGCCACACGTGCGCAGCGTGGCCAGCAGCAGGTGCTCGGCGTTGGCCGCGCGGCCGGACGCCTCCTCGCTCCGGGCCCGCTCACGCTCGGCCAGCAGGTTGAGCCACGGGTCCCTGGAGCCATGGGCGTAGCGCTGCAGGGCCTTGAGCGACTCCGCGTCCCGGGCGGCCTCGCCCGTGTGGAGCAGCGCGCCGACGTACAGGTCCGTCTCCTGGGAGACGCGCAGCCGCTCCAGCAGACCGGGGACGGACTCCCCTTTCACCAGCCGCGCATAGTCCTCCGCCAGCGGCGCACGCGCCTGGAAGTCATGAGCCGCCACATCCCGGACGTAGTCCTGGAGCACCGTGCCTTCCCCCAGCCGGTCCAACGCCGCGGCGAGCGGCAGCAGCGAAGCCACCGCGCCCGCCGAGGTGGCCGAGCGCACCACTTCATAGAGCGCCGCGCGCGTCACCGCGGGCTGCTGGTGCACCAGGTACGACGCATCCGCCGTCTTCTCGGTGAGCTGCGTCCACGTCTCCCGCACCTGGCGCCGCCACCGGGCGGCCTCCGCGTCACGCAGCGCGCGCATCTCCTCCGCGCGCTTCTCCGCGGCCACCTTCCAGCCCGCCTCCTGGCCCGGCAGCGACGCGACGTCGCGGAACGACGCCTCCGCCTGCTTCAGCAGGCCCAGGCCCCGCAGCGCCAGGCCCCGGTTCCAAAGCGCCTGCGCGTGCCGCGGCTCCTGGCGCAGCGCGCCGCCGAGCAGGTTCAGCGCCTCCTCCCACCGCTGCCCGCTGAGGGCCACCACCGCGCGGTCATTGTCCCGGTCCGCCGAGGCCGGTGCCCGCGACAGGAAGGACTCCGCCTGCTGCCAGTCCCCGCGCAGCGCATAGGCCGCGGCGATGCCCCGGAAGTCTCGCTGCTCCTCCAGCTCCGCCAGGGGACGCAGCGGCAGCGGGTTCGCGGCGCCGGACGTGCCGCGCATCGGCTCGTAGGGCAGGAAGCGGTCCGCCATCGGGTGGCTGAGCCGCGCCTCCAAGGTCCGCACGTCCGCGCCCGCCAGCCACACGTCGGCGGGGGCCTCCGGCTGCGCCTGGAGACGGAACACACCCACCGCCGCCAGCCCCGCCGCCAGCGCCACCGGCACCACCGTGCGGGACACCCGCTGCATCCACGGCCGCAGCGGCGTCACCTTCGCGGGAGGCGGCTCGGCGACGCTGGCGCTCCCCCCCAGGGCGCGGGAGGCCAGCAGCTCCAACTGGAGCAAGTCCCTCAGCCCCGCCTCGCATTCGGGACAACGTCCCAGGTGCTGGCGGAAGGCCTCCGCGTCGGGAGCGGACAGCTCTCCGTCCACGAAGAGGTGCAGATTGGTGCATGGCGTCATCATGAGCTCGTGGCCCCCTGCTCCCGGGCTACCACCACCTGGGGCAGCAGCAGTTCCTTCAAATCCCTACGGGCCAGGGTGAGCCAACTGCCCACGGTGCCCACGGGAACATTGAAATGCTCGGCGATGGCGTTGTAGCGCTTGCCCGCCGCGTGAAGGCGGTAGGCGTCACGCAGATGAGGCTTCAGCCGCTCGATGGCCTTCTGGAAGGCGTCCGTGCTCACCAGCTCCCAGTTCTCCTGGGTCTCGTCTGGTGACATCGCCAAATCCTGTACCAGCGCCAGGTGCGGCATCCCCCGGAACTCCGTCCGCTGGCGGCGGCAATAGTCCAGGAAGCGGTTCGTCATCGTCGTACACAGCCACGCAGCCGCCGCGGAGTCCGTCCGGTCCTTCAGATGCTCGAACTCCGGCATCGCCCGTTCGAAGGTCTCCTGGACGAGGTCCTCCGGCTCCAGGCTGGAGCGGGCACACAACCGGCGGGCCAGCCCTAGGAGGCTGGGCCGATGCTGACGGATGAACGCTTCAAAGCGCCTCCGCTCCCGGTTGAAGAGGTTGGACATTCAGCCCCACTCACATGCGCGCCTGCGCGTTACCCAGTCAGAAACGCGCGGCGTTCCAATCCTTGAGAAGAAAAAGAAAGACCCGGGCAGAAAAATGCCCGGGAGGGTGAAAACCCCCGCCCGGGCCTGGCGCTTAGCGGGCCTGACTGGGGCTCGGATGCTCCGGCCCGGCCAGGGGAGAAACCGCGGGCGGCGGCAGCGGGAGCCGCTTTCGCGGGGCGACGCTGGCCGTGTCGCAGTTGACGTAGGTGTTCTTCACGTGGGCTTCGCCGGACTCGGAATCCAAGCTACCGGCCATAAGGGATTCGACGGGCGTCATGAGCGCTCGCACCTCGCGATGGGGATGGTCTGAAAGCTAGACAGGGGTGATACGGCAACACGTACAGTCCTTATCACGACACGCGCCAACCCCGCGCATCTGACGGGATGACTCGCGACATGGAATTCACGGAGTTCTGAATGAGCAGGGAAGATTCGCGCCTGGCATTGGAGTGGCACACCTGGCTGGCGGAGAACCTCGCCCTGGGCGTGAGCACGGAGGACGCGCAGCGGGTGCTGGTGGATGCGGGCGTGGAGGCTTCGCTGGCGCAGCGGGAGATTGCCGCGGCGCAGGCGCACCCCTACGTGGTGGCGGCGCGGCGGATTGGCCGGCGCTACGAGTGGCTGGAGGCGCTGGCGGACCTCTACGCGGAGCTGCACCGCCAGTCCGGCGCGGTGACGCTGGAGAAGCGCCGCGGGGTGAGCCCGGAGGAGTTCTTCACCCGCTACTACTTCGGTCACCGGCCGGTGGTGCTGCAAGGCTTCATGGAGGACTGGCCGGCGATGCGCCGCTGGTCGCTCGCGGACTTCCGGGAGCGCTTCGGGGACGTGGAGGTCGAAATCATGTCCGGGCGCGACGCCAATCCGGACCATGCCTCGCAGCCCGACAAACACCGCCAGGTGGTGAAGCTGCGCGACTACGTCCAGCGGGTGGAGACGGACGGAGAGACGAACGACTTCTACATGGTGCCGCGCAACGAGAACTGGAAGCGCGACGGGCTGGCCCGGCTGCGCGAGGACATCCGCGCGCCCGCCGGCATCATCGACCCGGAGCTGCGCCCGGACATGACGACGCTGCTGCTGGGCCCACCGGGCACCGTCACCCCGCTCCACCACGACAACATGAACGTGCTGCTGGGCCAGGTGATGGGCCGCAAGCACGTGCGGCTGGTGCCGTCCTTCCAGCGTCACCTCGTCTACCCGCGCCATGGCACCTTCAGCGCCGTGGACGCGGCGAGCCCGGACGCGGCGCGCTTCCCGCTCTACGGCGAGGCCACCGTCCTGGAGGCCGTGGTGGAGCCGGGCGAGCTGCTCTTCCTGCCCGTGGGGTGGTGGCACTGGGTGCGCGCACTGGACGTGAGCGCCACTGTCACGTTCCATCATTTCCAGCTCCCGGGAGGCAACACGCACCTGAGGACTCCGCAGTAGACGGCCGCACCGCGCGGACGCCCGCACTCAATAGGACTCCACGAGGATGACGTGCCGGGTCCACCCGGCACGGCTGTCCCGCTCCAACCAGCGCTGACGCTCGTCCCGCAGGGCCACCGCCGGCGCGGCGCCTTCACGGATGCGGCGCCGGACGCCATCGAAGAAACGCCCGGCGGCATCCGGGATATCCACCGTGGAGGCCAGCACCGCCCGCGCGCCCGCGTCGATGAAGGCCGCGGGCAGGCTGAAGGGCTCGTGGCTGGTGGTGGTGCTCGCCGCGCGTCCGGCGCTGCACGCCGCCAGGAACACCATGGGCGCCCCCGTGAGCTTCTGCTGGCGCACCACGTCCGCGGTGAGCGCGTAGCGGCCGCTCGTCTCCGGGGACAGCACCACCAGCGACGCGTCCGAGAGCGCCGGGTCCATGATGCCGTGGGCGTGGATTTCGATTTCGGTGGCGTCCCGCATGTCCGCCAGCACGCGCGCGGGCGTGGCGTCCGAACCGGACAGCACCTGCAGCGGCACCGCCTCCGGCTCCTGCGAGGGCAGCCACTGCGGCAGCCGCGGCAGTTGGAGCAGCGCGGGCGCATCCACGCTGGAGACGACGAGCCGCCGGGCCGTGGGCGTGGTGCGCGGCTGGGCCGTGCGGCCGAGCCGGAAGCTCCAGGGCACCTCCGGCGGCAACAGGTCCGTGCGACCGAAGACAGGCGGCCAGGCGAGCACGTCCACGCGCTCGCAGCCACGCAGCACCGCGCGCAGCCGCTCCGGCACCAGCCGCGAGGTGTCCGCCCGGCTGAAGGGCCCCTGTCGGTCCGGCTCATAGTGGCCCAGCACCTGGCCTTGCGTGCCACGCGCCACCAGCACCGTGCGCTCGCCGTGCACCGCCGCCGCCAGGGCGCAGCGCCGAGGCACGGGCGTGCCGAGCTGCGCGGCCATCAGCTCCAGCGCCTGGGTGTACTCGCCCGCCTTGCCCGCGTCCGTGACGAGCGACGAATAGCTCAGCGCCCAGGCCTCGCGCGCCAGCGAATCTCCCCGAGGCAGCGCCTCCGCCTCGGTGAGGGTCTGCCGCAGCAGCGCCTGCCCCCGCGCCCTGTCGGAGTCCAGCAGGAAGCGGCCCTCCACGTAGCGGGCATACACCGCGTCGCTGGGCATGGGGTTGCTGTGGTTGGCCCACGTGAGGGCCCGCCGCAGCAGCGCCTCGTCCCCGGGCTTCGGCCGGGTGCGCGACAGCTCCGCCAGGTTGACGGCGAACAGCAGGCTCAGCGGCTCGTTCTCGCAGGCGGCGTTCGCGTCCACCTCGCGGCGCGCGTCGTCCATGCTGTTGTCCAGGTAGTACGTGTGGGCCAGGTTCTCCCGGGGCCAGACGCAGTTGCCGCGCCCGCGGGCGGACCACTCCTCCACATAGGCGCGCGAGCTGGCGAAGTCCCCGCGCGAGCGGGTGATGGCGGCCAGCGCCTCCAGGGCGGTGAACTCCATGTCCCACTCGCGGAGCTGGCGCGCCCAGGCCCAGGCGGTGCGGGCGTGCTGCTCGCCCTCGGTGAGACGCTGGAGGTCGGCGTAGAGGATGCCCAGCCGCAGCTCCAGGTCCACGCAGCGCGCGGACAGGCCGTCCTCGCGGCAGCGCTGGAGCGCGTTGAAGATGCGCTGCTCGGCCTTCCACCACTGGCCCTCGGCCGTCTCGCGGATGGCCTCCTCACGCTCGATGTAGAGGTTGAACCAGGGGTCGTTCTGGCGCTTCGCGCGCTCCACGACCTGGGTCAACATGCGGCGCGTGGCGCGCGTGTGCTGGGCCGTGCCCAGGAAGAGGTCGTCCTCTCCCGAGGCCAGCACCCGCTCCAGCAGCTTGTCCGGCTGGCTCAGCTTGCCGCGCACCAGCGACGCGTACTCGCGCGACAGTGCGCCGCGGCGCGTGAAGTTCCGGCGGCTCACCCGCTGGACGTAGTCCGTCAGCGTGGAGCCGCCGTGGCCGCGGTCCAGCTCCCGCGCCAGGGGCAGCAGGGCCAGGACACGCTCCTTCGACGGCGCCGCGCGGACCACCTCATAGAATGCCTGCCGGACGATGCCCGGGTCCTTTCGGGCCGCCTCCAGCGGAAGAGGTGCCTGAGGGTCATCCACCAGCGCCAGCGTGGCCTCGCGCGCTTCCTTCCACCGGCGGGCGCGCTCCATCGTGGCGTCGCGTTGCTCGCGGGCGTTGGCCTTCGCCTCGCGGCTCCAGCCCGACTCCCCCATCAGCGCCACCTGCTCGAAGGTGTCCGCCGCCTTCATCGTGAGCCCCATCGACTGGAGCACCAGCGCGCGGTTCCACATGGCCTGCGCATGCCTCGGCTGCGCCTTCAGCACGCCGTCCAGCAACCGCAACGCCTGCTCATGCGAGCCGCGGGCGAGGTACACCGCGGCCAAATCACTGTCGCGGTCCGGAGAGGCGGGCATGCGCTCCAGGAACGAGGCCGCCTGGTTCCACTCACCCTGAAGGGCATACGCGGAGGCGATGCCGGACAGGTCGCCCGCCTCCTCCAACCGGGCGAGGTCGCGCAGCGGAATGGGTTCGGGAGCAACGGGGCAGCCGCCCGCCGACGTGCGTGGCCGGTAGCGGTCCGCTTCGGGGTGCGTGAGCCGGGCCTCGATGCGTGACGCGGAGCGCCGCTCCGCCCAGAACTGCGCGGATACAGGTGCCCCGCTCCCCTTGGAGGGCGTGCGGGCAAGCAAGACGGTCAACACCAAGACGGGCGTGGCCAGCGCCAGGACCAGGACTTTGTCGTACGCCGGCTTCAACATACTGCCCCCTCGGGCGCCAACCCCCAAGCAGCCGCCCAACTACCGCGTTGTACACCATCCACCGTTCCCCACCGACTTCCGGCGGAGGCTGGGCAACCCGAAACAGCCGCCTGGCGCATCGCCACCCGCGGCATTTCGCCCGCTTTTTCCAGCCCACCTCCCCTACCGCCCGCCCACGCTCCGCTGGGTGGTCAGGCCGTGAACCAGGCGGCCTGACCTGGAGACGGCTTGCGCTGAAAACCTTGAGTGCAGGTCGTCCGCGCATCCCTCCGGAATCACTGCCTCCCAGGTGGAAAAAGCCAGGATGACGCCAGCGGCCCGCCCGTCAGGCCACCCTCCACATGAGACGGCGGGCCCACGTCCCCCCGAGGGTTTGACGAGAGGGCACGAGCGGGAAGCAGCACGTCCGCCTGAGTGTCCTACCGCGCCAACCTGGAACGAAAGGACCTCGCTTGACGCAGCTGCTTCGACTTGCCGCCCTGGTGTCTCTGATTCCCTCGTTCGCCTCCGCGGACGTGGTGTGGAAAGGCGACTTCGAGACGGGCAACACCTCGCAGTGGACGCGCAGTCAGAGCGTCTCCAACAACCGTCTCCAGGTGGTGACGGATGTGGTGCGTGAGGGCCGCTATGCGCTGAAGGCCACGGTGCGCCAGGGCGATGACCCCATCAACGCCAGCGGCAACCGCAACGAGTTGCTCTACATCAGCCAGGAGAAGGCGGACTCCACCTGGTACTACAAGTGGAGCACCCTCTTTCCCGCCGACTACCCGCTCGATGACAGGTGGCAGGTCTTCGCGCAGTGGCACCAGGAGGGCTGCTGCGGCTCACCGCCGCTGGAGTTCTACGTGCGCGGCGAAGAGATGCACATGCGCGTGGGCGGAGTGAATGGCAAGGTGCTGTGGACGGCCCCGCTCAAGCGCGGTGACTGGAGCGACTTCGTGTTGCAGGTGAAGTGGTCGTCCGACGCGAAGAAGGGCTTCGTCCAGCTCTGGCACAACAACGAGGTCGTCGTGCCGAAGACCTCCATCGCGACGCAGTTCGGCAAGGAAATGAACTACCTGAAGCTGGGCCTGTACCGCGACGACGCCATCCGTCCCGAGGCCAGCGTGTACCACGACGGCTTCACCATGGCCTCGACGCTGGAGGAGGTCATGCCGCCGCCGGCCCCGGCGCCGGCCCCCGCGCCGGAGCCGGGGCCGGCGGCGGCATGACC
>NZ_JABXEP010000029.1:0-65602 GCF_013372605.1 Myxococcus sp. AM009 | reverse complement strand
TGACGGTGGGCGGGGGCGTACCGGGGCCGGGGCCCTCCGGGTTGGAGATCGTTCCTTCGCAGCCAGCAGCCCCGCTCAAGACCAGCCCGAGCACCACCGGGCGCCACCACCGTCCCCGCTCCGCTGGCTCTCGTGACAACCGTTGTGACCGCATCCTCGGCACGAGCGCCTCCATCATTGGGAGACATACCCATCGGATGGATGACGCGTTCCTGTCAATGTATCCGCGACTCGCACGCGCATCGATCGAATGGCCCGATGACACGGATACTGAAAAACTCGTGTCACGCGTGCATGCGTGGCGGAAAGTGTGGAGGAGGCGCCACATGCGTGGGGGACAGACCCCCTCAATGCGCCGGTGCTTACAGCCTCAGAGACACGCCGAGCTGACCGCTGAAGTACAGGTCCTTGGCGCCGCCGGCGAAGACCGGGGCTCCCTCCGCGGCGTCGGCGGTGAAGGAGTAGCTCCGCAGCTCTCCGCCCAGCCGCAGACCCAGCATGCGCGTCAGGGCGAACTCCACGGCGAGCTCGCCATCGAGTCCGGAGCCGCTCAGCTCCGGGATGTAGTCGTCCGAGGACAGCTCGCCGCCGCTCAGCACGTGCTGGTAGCCCACGCGCGCGGCGATGGCCCATCGCTCGGTGAGCGCCTTGCGCAGGCCCAGCTCCACGTGCGCGAAGCGGTAGTCCACGTCGGGCAGGGCGAAGGTGCTCTCCGGCGGGAGTTCCAGCGCGAAGGAGTGGGTGCCGTACAGCGCGCCCACCGAGACCTCCAGCCACCGCAGCGGCAGGCGGAAGCGCAGGCCTCCCTCCAGGAGCTGTGCGGTGGTGCCGTACGTGGAGCCATCCGGGAGCCGCGTGGACAGCCCGAGGGCGCGTGAGCCCCGCGCCACGATACCTAGGTTGTGCACCATCCCATCCGTGAAGTGGGAGAGCGGGAAGTAGCTCACCGCGAGGCTCGCCGCCGCGGCGCTGTTGAGGCTGTAGTCGGGCAGCGCGTTGGCGTTGTTGCCCGAGAAGTTGAAGCGGCGGAACAGCCCCTGTCCGGACAGCAGCGCCTCCAGGATGGGGCCGTCCAGGTTGCGAAGGCCGGCTGCCTTCGGCTCGGGCTTCACCGGCGGCTCCTCCTTCTTCACGGTGGGCGGAGGAGGCTTCACCCCCGCCGGGCGCGGTGCCTCCGCGATGGGGGTCGGGGGCGCGACCTCCGGCTCGGAGACAGGCGTTGGAGGCGTGACGGCGGCAGGAGGGAGGCGCTGCGCCGGGTCCGCCTTCAGGGCCGCGCCCAGCTTGGGCTCGAGCTCGCGCCGCACGTCGGGGAAGGCGCGGTGGGGGCGGACATTCCAGCGCTCCTCCGCGAGGAGGGTGCCGTCCTTGCCGGAGTAGGCGCGGACCTCCACGTCCCAGCGCTTCGTCCCCTTCACCGAGGCGAGGATCAACACGTCCGCGCCGAGCTTCTTCGCCAGCGCCTTCCGCTGCGCCTCCGTCTTTGGCCCGCCGCGGATGCGCTTCACTTGGGCATCCACCTTCTTCGCGGGCAGCACCTCTCGCCCGCGTCCCTTCTTGCCCAGCTCCTGCGTCAGCACCCTGCGCAGCGCAGCCGCCTGGCGGCCCTCCGGGCGCAGCACCGCCACCTGGGTCTGCTGCGCCTGCGTCTTCTTCGCCTGCGCGGCTTCGGCCGGGCGGTACGACACGACCAGCGCCAGCACCAGCAACACCCATCTCGCGATGCGGCTCACAGGGCCACCTCCTTCGAGCGGACAGACGAGGTGGAAGCGGCCGGGAGGACAGAGACGAAGGGGCGGGAATGCATGGGTGCTCGGCTTCCAGTGACGAGACGGGGGGCTGCCTCGGCCCAAAGCAATTGAGGGGCCAACATCCCGGAGCTTAAAGCTTATCTCGGTAGGAGCGCGTGGAACCAGGTGATGATTCCCACCCGCGAGGTGCAGCATTCCCAGATAGGTGTCTTCGCGCGTCTCCCATCGCACCAGCAGTCGCCGGAAGCGATCGACGAGTGTCCGCTCCCGCAGGAGGCCGACCACGGCCGCCTGCGAGGCGATGAGGTGCTGGACGAAGGTGTCGATGGCTGCAAGCGAGACCTCTTCTCGGGCCGTCCGGATGTCGAGTTGGCGGCGCTCCTTCCAGACAGCGGCCGCTGTCCGCTGCTGGATGTCCGTATCCGTTCGACGAATCGCGTGGAGTATCGCCCGCGATGGGGCCTGGTTTCTGCGCGCCGATACTCACCGGGGAAGGGGGCATTGCGTCGTTGGCTCGGGCTGCTGCGCGCTGGGCGCGCTTTTCGTAGAGTCCCACGCCATGGGCCTTCTTACCTTCGGTCTCAACGTGACTTTGGACGGGTGCATCGATCACACCCAGGGGATCGTGGACGACGAGCTGCACGACTATTGGACGCAGCTCATGGAGCAGAGCGGGGCGATGCTCTTCGGACGCAACACCTACGAGCTGATGGAGGGCGCCTGGCCCGCGGTGGCACGCGACGAAAAGGCGCCGCGCGCGATGCGCGAGTGGGCACAGAAGCTCGAGGCGAAGGCGAAGTACGTCGTGTCAGGCTCGCGGAGCGACTTTCCGTGGCAGAACACGACCAAGGTGGAGGGTGACCTTCGCGAGGCGATCTCGGCGCTGAAAGCGAAGACCGAGCGGGGTGTCCTCGTCGGAGCGCCCAAGCTCGCGGCTGCGCTCGAGGAGTTGGGGCTCATCGACGAGTACCGCATCGTCGTTCATCCCCTCATCAGCGGCCGCGGGCCGACGTTGTTTCATGGCCTGTCGAGTGCGCGGCATCTCGAGCTCCTCTCGGCGCAGCGGTTCAAGTCCGGCGTGCAGGCGCTCCACTTCCGTCGCAAAGCGGGATGAGCGTGGAAGGGCCCGAGCGCTCTCCGGCGGCTGCCTGTGCGGCAGCTCAACGAAACTGTCCACGGAATCGGGGCGCCCATCCCTCTCATGCGCTAGAAGCTCGTGAAATCAATCTGCAGGACGGGTGTGTCCGCTTCGATGTCGCGCCGGAACCGCCCCCATCGGTCGAGCGTGCTCTCGTCGAGCACGGCCGGGTCGCGATACTGGTGGAACAGCGCGTAGTTCATCGAGCGCTGGAGCGCGAGCAGGTCCGGCACGGCCGCGAGCCACTCGCGCTCCATCGGTCGGAGCTCCCGATACCCTTCGAGGAACGGCCCCAGGAACGCAGCGACCGCTTCGTCGCGCGCCTCTCTCTCCTCGCCTCGCGCGATGTAGAAGAGGAGTACCGCGATGTCCTTGACGAACCACGCGTACTCGCTGTTGTCGAAGTCGAACGCGGTGATCTTCCCTTCGGCGAAGCAGAAATTGTGCATGTGGAGATCGGCGTGGATCAGCCCGTAGCTCTCCGGTGTTCGCGGTAGCTGGTTCAATCGCGCGATGATCGCCGCGGTGCGCTCGCGAACGAGCTTCTCTTCGGGAGGCGCGAACCGGTCGATGTCGACCACGTCGTACTCATGCCATTCCTGGCGCTTGAGCCTGGGGCTCGAAGGCGCGTAGGTCTGGGCGCGGTTGTGGAGCCGCGCGAACAGCCGGCCCATGTCGCGGAACAAGGGGGGCTTCCAGTAGCGCTCCTTGAGCGGAGGCGCGTCGTCGAAGACGATGCCCGGCGCCCGCTCGAACGCGGTGGCGACGAAGTAGCTGCCGGGCTCGCGGTCTTCGATCCGCTCCACGAACTGCCCCGACTCGGAGAGGACCGGCGAGGCGACTGGAATGCGCGCGGCGGCCAGATAGCGAACGAACTCGACCTCCCCCAGCGTGTAGTCGATCGTTCGCCGCGTACTGTGCGAGATGCGCAAGATCAGGCCCTCGCCGTCGTCGTTCTCCGCCTCGTAGACGAAGTTCTCGAAGGCCGCGAGCTCGGTGAGCTGCTCGGGCGACAGGCCATACCGGCGCGCAGCCTCGTCGCGAATCGGTTCGTGGAAGCGGCGGACAAGCTCTGGATGCATCGAACCCTCTAGTCCTTCAACGTGAGGCTGCTCTCACCGTAGCCCAGCACGGTCGAGGCAGAGTCGCTGGTGACCGAGACGCCCAGGCCGCGCGCGAGGGTCTCCGCCAACGGGGGGCCATTGCGCGGCCGCGTGAACACAGCCAGGTCTGCGCCGGTCAGGGGGTGATCCGGGCGCCGGAGCCGCTGGTTCAGCATCGCTTGCTCGCGCTCGACGACGCGCAGGCACCGGCGCTCGAGGGCGAACGCGCTGGCAGCGACGCCAGCGAGCTCACCGCAGATGGGCTCCGCCACGACCTTGTCTCCCGGCAGCCCATGCGCGAAGAGCTCGGCCAGTCGCCGCTGGCTCGTGACCTGCTCGGCGGGATCCAGCTTCGCCAGCTCGTCCAGCGAGGTGCCCTGTGGCGTGCCGGGGAACGCCTCGCCGATGCGCGCGAACAACCAGCGGCTGAGCTTGATCTCTCGCTGGTATGTCTCGGCGAGTGGGAAGTCGTCCCGGAGCAACGGGTAATGCGCGACATCGATGGGCGCCTCCACGCACGCTTGCAGCGCGGTGCGCGGGAGGTGTCCGGCGAACGCCGCCCGGAGCCGTTCGTGGAGCAGCCCCTGGGTCGCGCCGAGGAAGCGGACCACCGATTCGACGCGCTGCCCGAGCAGGCCGTAATCGATGGCGGCGTCGAGATCGCCGAGGCGCGCTGCGATGTCGGGCTGGGCCTCGATGGGTGCCGGGGCCGAGCCGGTCAACACCTGCATATATTCGTTGATCAGCGCCGGCGGCCCGGCGCACACGCCGTGCGGACCATGGAAGACCGCGTGACGCTCGGCATAGTCCACGATCGTTTGCGCGGTGACGGGCTGCTCGGGGGCGTCGCGCACCAGGTCGTTGGTGACCAGGCGAACTCCGTCGATCAGCCGGAACATGGCCGCGAGCCCGCTGTCGAGCTCTCCGTTTGGCACCGGATGGGTGCCCCGCACCAGCACGTACCCGACCGACGCGAGCGTGCAGACGACCAGCATGTGGAGCTCGCCCGCGGTGAGCACGCCCGGGGTCCGGGGCGGCATGCGCGCGAGGAAGGCCCTGCGGAACTGCTCGGTCAGCGAGAGCAGGTCCGGCCACTGACGCGCCATGCCCTTCATCGCGGTCACGTTCATCGGGCGTTCGCTCTGGTACCGGCTCCCCGCGTAGTGGCACTGCTTGCGCACGGTGGGGAGATCGAGGAACAAGGTGCGCGGTGCGACGTTGTTCTCGCCCACTTGCCGGCCGTCACCGTCGAGCGCCGGATGCGCCACGCGGTAGACGGGCACGACCACCTCGAGGTTCGAGAGCTCGAACGCCCGTCCGAACGCCTGTTCGGTCAGCACGGGGCAACGGTTGTCGCTGGCGCTGAACGTGAGCGGCTCACGCCCCGCTGGCACCTCACCCAACCGCTCAGGGAAGGACACCGAGGGGCGGCCCGTGGGCGCATCTGAGACCCGCCTCAACACCCGCTGTTCGATCAATGCTTCGAGCAGGTCCCGGATCTTGTCCCAGGAATGGGGCGCGCCGTCGGACCACGCCATGGCGTCGGAGGCTTGAAATTGCTCGACCTGGAGCAGCTTCTCGCCCAAGGGCGCGATGTCCGGCTCGTCGAAGATGAGCTCCACTTCGCCATAGAAGAGGTGCAGGACCTGCTGGCCATTCCCCGCGTCGAGCCGGTCGTGCGTGAGCCGCCTTCGATTGGGAATGTAGAGCATCTCATCCGCTTGCAGCTGTGCCATGGCTTCTCACTCCCGCTTCAGTGTGACGTCGCGCGACCAGGTGCCGCCGAGCGAGCGATAGACCTCGACGCGATGGTTGAGCAGCAGCCGTTGCGCCTGCAGACTTGCGCGCTCGAGCCCGACCAGATTCGTCAGGGCGGTGAGCACCGTCAGATAGTCCGAGTGCCCCTGCTCGAAGAGCCGCCTCGCTTCGTCCAAGAGCTGCTGCCCGAGCTGGACCTGCGCACGCAGGCTGCGCAGGCTCGTCGCCTCGTTCTCCTCCCGAACCACGGCATCCTGCACCCGTCCGATCGCGGTGTTCAGCGCGAGCTGGTATTGGATCTCGCGACGCTGGAGCTGGATCGGCAGTCGCATGTACTCGGTGACGCGCCTTCCATCGAACAGGGCCCAGGTCAGGTTCACCCCGACGACGGACTCGGCCAGGGCCGGCTCCGACAGGCCGACCTTCAAAGCGCCCACGTTGCCCACCAGTTGAATCGTCGGAAGCCAGCTCGCCAGGTTCGCGTTGATGCGGTGCTCGACCTCGGCGACGCGCAGCTCCGCGAGCCGCATCTCGGGCGTGTTCACGTTCAGGTCGCCCGGCGTTCCGAGTTTCGGTGGGGGCGGGAGATCGGGAAGCTGTCGATCGAGTGGAATGACGTCGTCGGCGGGGGTTGGTACCCGGCCCAGCAGCGCCTTCAGCTCCGAATTCAAGAGCGCGTTCCGGGTGGCGATCAGCGGCACCTGCGATTCGAGGTTCACCAGCAACTGCTCCTGCTGCAGCACCACGAGCCGGGGCGTGAGGTGCTGCTCGAACCGCGCTCGAATCAGCCGGAGCAGCTCCTTGTTGTAGTCGATCTGCCGCAGCGTGAGGTCCCGGAGCGCGCGGGCCTCGAGGATGTCGAACCAGACCTGGGTGATCCGCACCGCGAGGTCCTGGACGCGGCCCTCGGTGAGCTGCCGCTGCTGCTCGGCGAAGTTCAATCCCGCGCGCCGCTGCGCACCGAGGGCTCCAAACAGGTCGACCTGGTAGGCCACGCCGAAACCGACGGTGGCGACGTCGTACTCGGCCCGGGTTGGCGGCGCGGGCGGAAGGTTGGCGTTGGCAACGACATGCCTCAGCCCCGCCGGGTTCAGGATGCCGACCTGGAGCGGGTACCACCAACCTTGCGGCACGTTGGGGTCGAGCTGGTTCTCGTAGATCAGCTCCCGCACTTCGCGCAGGACCAGGTTGTCGCTGAAGCACTCCTGGATGGCCGTGTCGAGCGCCGGATCGGCGAACGCCGACCACCAGACTGCGTCCTGGGTGACGCGCTCGGCAGGCTGCGCGGGCACGCCCTCCTTCGACGGCTGCGGGCTTGGAACCCCGCCCTCGGGTGCGCTGGACGGTGGGGGCGGCTCGGTGCGCGGTTCGACGGCGGTCGAGTAGCTGCTCGGCGTCGGAGGCGGGTTGACGACGACGGGACGGATGAGCTCGCAACCGGAGCAGGTCATCGCGAGGAGGGCGAGCGTAAATCGAAGTCTCATGGGTGGCTGACGACCACGAGGGCTTTCGCGTGGTTGAGGACGCAGCGCTGCGCGACCCGCATGGTCTCGGGATCGAGGGAGGCGAAGCTCTCGTCGAGGATGACCAGCTCGACCCCCTGCAGCAGCGTGCGCGCGATGTAGAGCCGGCTCTTCTCGCCGTGCGAGAGTTGCCAGCCGGTCTCGCCGATCATCTCCTCGAGGCCGGCGGGCATCTTGGCGACAAGCTCGTCCAGCCCGAGCTCCTTGCACAGCGCGGCGGCCTTGGTCCGCAGCTCGGGCGAGGTCGGCCACTCGCGCCCGAGCAGGAGATTGTACGCGAAGCTGCCGGACAGGACGTGGTTCTCGTGGAACTGCGGCGCGGCGGTGATGCGCTTGCGCCAGCCCGAGGAGCCGAACGTCGCGCGGTCCAACGCGTGCAGCAGCATCACACCGCCCTGCGGCGTCCTCAGGCCCGTGAGCAGCGACACCAGCGTCGACTTGCCACCGCCCGATGGGCCCTCCAGCAGGATGCGGTCGCCCTGCGCGATCTGGAACGAGCAGTTCTCGAGCACCGGCCGGGTGCGCGCATCGTGCCGGAAGGTCACGCCCCGCGCCTCGATGAGGGCTCCGTCTGCGGCGTCGGTGGGCTTGCCTCCCTCCATGTCGAGAGGGACTTTCGACTCGAGCTCGGGGCGGCCCACCGCGAGCAGCAAGTCGCGGATCTGCTCGAACGACACCGCCGCCTGGGAGACCTGCTGGAAGTAGACGGCGACCTCGTCGAAGGCTCGCAGCGCGAGCAAGATGCCGCCCACGGACACCGCCAGCGCGCTGGCATTGGCCGTACCGCTGCTGAACGCCGGCAGCAAGGTCAGCAGGGCGAGCACCAACCAGCCGTCGCGCAGGAGCGCGGTCAGCTGCATGGTCCGGCGATCCATGACCTTCGAGATCTCGGAGTAGGAGCTCAAGCGGACGTCTTCGCCATCATGCCAGCGCTCGAGTGGAAGCTGCGCCAGCCGCGTTCGATGGCCGAGCATGCGCTCAAGCAGGTCGTGGGTGATCTCGACGCGCGCGCTCGACCACGCCCGCTGGACGCCGTAGTGGCGGCGCGCGAGGACGAACGCGACCACGACCCACAGGACGAGCACCATCGCCTGGGGCCACCCTCCCGCCCCGAGCACGAGGATGACGCCCGCCAGGATCAAGTCGACGAGCGACAGCACCGCGAGCAGGGCGCCGCCGACCGCAAGCTGCTCGACGACCTCGGCCTCGGCGACGCGGCCGAAATGGCGGCCGATGCCGTCGAGCCGCACCTCGTCGGGGGTCAGCTTGAGGGTTCCCGCAAGGAGCTGCTGCTTCAGCAGCGTTCCGAGCCGGATCGAGAACACGCCCTGCCACCACACCTCGAGCATGCGTAGCGGAATCGCGCATGCGATCACGGCGATCCACCCCAGGAACCAGCCGGTCTCGAGGTGGGCCTGGAGCGCGGCGCGACCGAGCAACCAGAACGAGCCAGCCAGCACCAGCGAGAGGAGCGTGTGGCTCACGAGGATGCCGGCGACGAGCGACGGGATGTCGCCGAGCAGCGTCCGCCGGTTCGCAGTGCGCCTGGGGCGCATGATCCAGCCGGTGCGCAGCTGCGCCTGGCCGAGCCGCTGCAGCAGCATCTGTGAGCGGGCGTGCTCGCGCGCACGGGGCGACATCTCCACGCCGCCAAGCAGCTGGTCCACCTCGGCGACGGTGGCTTCCTGCTCTTCGCGCAGGAGCGCGATCGCGCTCTTCGTATGGACCGAAACCACCGTGGCGTCGCGCGCGAGCAGGCGCAGCTTCCCGCGCCGCGTACCCAGCAGCACCAGATAGGACGGGACGCCGTCTCGCCGGACCTGGAGGATGCAGGGCGCGGCGCGTGCGAGGACGTCGGGCAGCTCGTGGTAGAGCGGCGTGATCGGCTCGAGCTCCACGCCGAGTCGATCTCCGAGCGCGAACATCCAGACCCGGCTCGGCTCGACGGCCGCCGCAGGCGGAGCGATCTCGCCCGCAGCCCTGCCATAGCCTTGCCGCTGCGCCAGCTGCTCCAGCGCGTCGGGCAGTCGCTCGACCGGCCACAACAAGTCGGAGTGCGAGCGCGTCATCCCGCCAGCTCCATCTCGCCTGCGACGGGCTCCGCGACCGGCGGCTCCACCGGCTTCGGCGCTGGCCTCTCCACCAGCTGGCCGTCCGAAAGCCACCAATGGCGCCAGCGCCCACCGCCCCAGAGCAGCGTGCGATTCTCCTGGTCGGCGCGAAGGAGCACGGCGTACCGCGACTCTTTGTTCGCGAGCAGCTCCTTCGGCGGCCCGTTCTCGAGGATCCGACCGTGCTCTATCACGAGCACGCGATCGAACTCCTGGGTGTGCTCGACGTCGTGGGTGACACAGAGGAGCGTGATGTCTGCCCAGAGCCGCCGGGACTCGGTGAGGAGCCGCGCGCGCCGGTCGCGGTCGAGACCGCGAAAGGGCTCGTCGAGGATGGCCAGGCGCACGCCGGAGCGAAGCATCGCGCGCGCCAGGCGCACGCGCTGACCTTGGCCGCCCGAGACCAGCCCTCCGCCTTCGCCCAACGACGTCTGCAGCCCGTCTGGAAGCGCTTCGAGGATGTCGAGCATCTCGGCGCCCTTGAGCGCCCCCGACAGTGACCAGCCTTGTGCGCCGTCGTTGCCATACCGGAGGTTGTCGATGAGGCTCTGGTTCCAGAGACTGATCGCCGGATCCACCCAGGCCGTGGTGCGGCGCAGCCGCTCGACAGCGGCCTGATCGAGCACCTGCCCGTCGACCTTGATTTCGCCGCGCGCCGGCCGGAGCCAGCCGAGCAAGAGGCCGACCAGCGTCGACTTGCCTGCTCCGGAGACACCGACCACGGCCACGTGCTCGCCGGGGGCGATGTTCAAGGAAACCTTGTCGAGGATGGTGTGACCGCCGCCTTTCACGCGGACCTTCTCCATCACGATCGAAACGCCGCTCGCGGCGGCCGCGGGCGCGACAGGCTCCCGCGCTGGCGCCTCGGGCCGGGCCTGCGGATCCTTGATGTCGCCGATGACGTCGAGGAGCCGGCGAACCCGGTTCATCGCATTCGGGAACGCGCGGCTCAGCAGCATCAGCCGCTGGCCGAGGATGGGGAACCGCAGCGCCCAATAGACGACCAACAACACCAGCGAAGCCCGATCGGTGCCCGCGAGGTACGAATAGACGAGCAGCATGACAAGGCCGTAGCTCACCAGCATCAGCCCGCCTTCGAACCCGACCGACAGCGTCTGGAGCCAATAGCGCGCCTTGCTCCAGCTGACGAGCAAGGTCTCCTGCGCGCGGCGCAGCGACCGCTCGGCGCCGTGGATCCGGATCGGCGTGAGCCCGACGAGCGCGTTCAGGGTGAATCCGCTGAGCGCGCCTGCGTGCATCTGCACGCGCAGGTCGGGCTCGAAGAGCAGCTTCTGCGCGACCAGGGGCACGAGCAGCGTGACCGCCGCGAGCGCGAGCACGATGTGCCATGCGTGCGGCGCGGCCCAGATGAGCGCGGCAGTGATGCTCGCGACTTCGAGCGACAGGACCAAGGCCTGCGCGAGCAGGGCCGGCAGCGACCGCATCGCCTGGATGTTGTGCGTGCGAGACGCCATGTCGGAGGCGAGCCGGCTCTGGAAATAGCGGTCCTCCATCTCGGGGAGCTTCTCGAAATACGCCTTCCGCAGCCGCACCTCGAGCCGGCGGCCGATGCCGAGCAATCCCAATGAAACGGGGATTTGGATGAGCATGAAGCAGAGCGCGACGCCCGCGAGAACGGCCATGCCCGTCGCACGCTGCGCGAACGTGCCGAGGTCGCGCCCCAGGTCGAGCACGCCACGGAGCATCAGCGCTTGCAGGATCCGCCCGAAGGTGGCGAACACCAGTCCCACCGCAATCAGGCCCGGAACGACCCACGAATCTTCGCCTCGCAGGCGGAGCAGCGTTCGCGCCGGGCTCACCTGCCTGGCGACGAGCTCCGTCGCCAGGTCGCTCGCGAGCACGGCTCTCGGCGCATCTTCGCCTGCGCGCGAAGCCTCGCGCCAACCGCGAACCCGCATCAGCACCGCGCCGGTCATCGACAGCTCGCCCTCCACCTCCGGGTTGGGGCGAACGGACCAATAGGCAGCGGGAATGGGCACTGCGCCGGAGTCGTCCTTCGCAATCATGGATTGCAGCAGCCCCGCCGCCGTCCGGCCTCGCCGGACGGCGCCCGCGCGAATCATCGCTTCGGACGCCCGGCACGCGGCGTCGAGCCTGGCGATCGACAGATACCCGGGGTCCTCAAGCGCCCCGGCAACCAGCGCCCGCGCCTGCGTCGCACCCAGGTTCAGCAGGCGGCGCTCGAACGTCGCGACCGCCTCCTCGGACCCGGCCCATTCGCGCCAGCCGGTCGCCGGAACGGACGTGGTGTGCTGGTACAGGTGGCTCAGCAGCGTCGAAATCCGGGTCCAGTGACGGCCCGCCGCCGGGTCCATGACCTGGATGAACGGGCCGACGCGATTCCACAGCACCACGAAGTGTGGCCGTCCTCCCGCGCTGAGCGTGACGATGATGGCGGGAAGCGCCTTGGCTTCGGGGACCACCACGTGATCGAGCGGAAGCATCACCTGCTCGGCGTCGAGCCCGAGCTGGTTCGCGACTTCATCCAAGGTGACGATCGAGGTGCCATCGACGTCCGTCTGACACACTTCGCGAAGGACGCGATAGTTGAGCTCGGCGCCCATCCCCGCGAACAGGCTCTTGAGTGAAGCGGGGCCGCAATCCGTCGCCGAGATCTGGATCACCTCGGGAATGATTGAGCGTCGGCGCCTGGGAGGAGTCATGGTCAGCGGGCCACTTCTTCGGGCCGGAACACAGTCGTGGGCCGTTCTTCAGGCTGCGGATTCCATTCGCCGACCGCCCGCATCAGCAGCGCGACAGGCGATGCCCGCGCGACCTCGACCTCCACCGCCAGGGTCATGCCGTGGCGCAGCTGGATGCGCGGATCGTCCGGCGGCGCGAACTTGAGCTCGACGCGCACCGTACCAGGGATGGCCTCGGGCGTGGCCGTCTGGCCGGGCTCGGTCCCGACGGCCGTCACGCTGGCGGGGACCGTCCCGTAGATGGTCGTCGGGTAGCCGTCGAGCTTGAGGCGCGCCGTTTGACCGGGATGGATCAATCCGACGATCTCCTTCGGGAAACGGGCGCGCACCCGCACCTCGGCATCGCTCGCGAGGATGGTGCCGACCCGCTGCCCGTCGGCGATGAACGCTCCCGCGCCGAGCTCCGCCACGTCGACCAGGTGGCCCGTGGCCGGCGCCCGATACAGCTTCTGCTCGATCTGGTACTCAAGGCGGTCGATGGTGCCCTGGAGCTCCCGGATCCGCCCCTCGGCGCCCAGCTCCTCGCGCTCGAATTCCAGCAGCTGCGCGGCGAGGGCTTGACGGCGCACGTTCTGCTCGCGCCGCAGTCGGATGAGCGCCAGGCCCTGCGCCGTCTGCGCGAAGCGGAGCGCGTCGACATCGGTCGTGCGCTCGAGCTTCTCCATCTCCGAGACCGCGCCCGTCGGGCTATTGAGGGCCAGCTGCGCGCGTTCCACCGCGAGCCGGTGCCTGGGCGCGAGCTCCTGCTCCCTCTCCAGCGCCTCCTTGACCGCGACCTCGTCCACCCGTGCCGTCAAAGCCGCCTCTTCGTGCTTGTTGGCGATCTGCTGGCGGATGATGGCGAGCTCCTTCTCGGTCGCGGCGAGCGTCGCCTTGCTCCGCTCGAGCTCGAGGCGCTCGGCCCGTGTGTCGAACTCGATGAGAAGGTCGCCTTCCTTGACCTCCTGGTCGAGTTTGAGCCGCGAGAGCACGACCCTGCCCGCGCTGGGCGGCTCGATGCGATGGACGGCGTTGTGTGGCTCGATCCGGGCCTGTGAGCTGGCCTTGACGAGCGGGACCTTGGCGAACAGCGACCAGGCGATGAGCCCGCCGGCGCACAACACCATCAGAGCGACGAACACGAGGCGCGTGTCCGACTCGTAGTTCAGGGAACGAAGGGTCCGCTCGAAGGGATATGCCATGGTCCGCGAACAAAAGTCGCCTTAATGGTCGCGCCCTGTCAACACCTCGGCCACTGCTTTGTGATTCACGCTCCCCTTGTCTGAACACGGGCACCTCGATGCGCCGCGGGACTTCGTCCGTATCGCCGCAATGCGTTGCACATTAATCACTGGTTCGATTTGACATCCTGTTTCGAGTACACGTAGCGTTCAATTCGAAGAAAGGAGGCTCGACATGAAGATCAAGATCCACGTTCGCGGCGGCCCGAAGGCGCGCTAGTAGTCAGTCGTTTTGACGCCCGCTGTTGAGTCTGGGCGTTCCTCGTTTCAGATCAACAGAGGGGGGGTTGATGGGGATTTTCCATCAGCTCCTCTTCTCATTTCTGGCAACGTCTTGATCTTGCAGGTGGTCGTTCCTGCCAGGTTGCTCCAGAACCGCTCGTACGCTTGAGCCGAATATGCCAGGGCGCTCCTGGTACTACCCGGTCAGATGAATCGGGCGCGGACGCCCCGTCTTGACGGAGCATGACGCCCACCCAGTTACGCAAGCTTGACCGGGAGCTGAGCGAGTTCCTGGGCTCGATGACGGAGGGAATGGGCCGGACTGAGAGACGTCGTGCCCTCGGCGGATACCTCACTGGACTGCTGCTCGACGGAGAACGCAAAAGCATCGAGCCCATGGCGGCCCGGCTCGTCGAAGCACCCGAGCAGACAGAAGCCATGCGCCAGCGGCTTCAGCAGTGCGTGTCCGGCGCGGCTTGGGACGACTCTGAAATGCGACGGCGCTTGGCCCGGCAACTCGAGCACGAGTTGCCAGGCCTGGAGGCCCTCGTCATTGACGACACGGGCTTCCCGAAGAAGGGCGTGCATTCACTGGGCGTGGCCCGCCAGTATTCGGGCACCCTGGGGCGGACGGAGAACTGCCAGGTGGCCGTCAGCCTGCATGTCGCGGGAGAGAAGGGCAGCGGTTGCCTCGCCATGCAGCTGTACCTGCCTGAGGAGTGGACGCGCCGCGGGAAGCGCTGCAAGGCCGCGGGTGTCCCGTCTGGAGTGAAGTTTCAGAGGAAGTGGCAGATAGCGCTGAGCCAATTGGATGACGCGTTGGCGTGGGGTGTGCGCCGGCACCTCGTCTTGGCTGATGCCGGGTACGGCGATGCGCGGGAGTTCCGCGACGGCGTGCGCGAGCGCGGCCTGCACTACCTGATGGGCGTGCAGGGCACGCGCAAGGTGTGGCCGCCCGGCGCAAAGCCGCATCAGCCCGAGAGGGAACCGGGCCAAAGCGGGCGCCCGCGCACGGGCTACGTGGCCGAGGGCGTGCAGCCTTGGACCATTGAGGAGTTGGCGCTTCAACTTCCCAAAGAGGAATTTTAGACAGTCTCTTGGCGCGAGGGCAGTCGGGGCGAGCAGTCCTCCCGATTCGCTGCCGTGCGCGTGCGGATGGCGGAGCGGCACGTCCAGCGAGTTCCCCCGAGTGAAGAGGTGTGGCTGCTCATCGAGTGGCCCCAGGAGGAGAAGGCTCCGACGAAGTACTCGCTCTGCTCGCTGCCCGCGAACACGAGGCTCAAGAAGTTGATTCGCTTGGCCAAGCTGCGCTGGAGAGTGGAGCGCGACTACCAGGAACTCAAAGGAGAGGTGGGGCTTGACCACTTCGAGGGGCGAGGGTGGCGAGGCTTCCACCACCATGCCACCCTCTGCATGGTCGCCCACGGATTCCTCGCGCTCTGCCGGGCGCTTTTCCCCCCGGAGGAGAACGCGCTGGACACTGCCCGAGGTGCGCCGCCGCCTTCAGCACCTGCTACTGCGCCGCATAGGCCACTGCCCACTCTGCCTGCGCCACATCAACGCCCGCGCACCTCCTCGGGGGCCGTCACGCATGTGACCGGGTAGTACTAGCACGTACCAGCTTCTCCTTCAGTCGCTCATCTCTCCGCTCCTGCGCCATGCCCAGCAGGGTATGGAACTGGAATTGGAGCGCATCGGTTGAATCCTTTCACGCGACATCTACCTTGACGCTCACCGTTCTCCTCAGTGCGGAAGTTTCCTATCCCGAGCCCTTTGGGGCTGCCCAGAGGTTGAATAGCCGACGCCTTCAGGCTCTTGGGTCCGGGGTGTCGGATACTCAACGCTGAGGCGCTCGGCCGGCTCCTCGACCGGGCGCCCGAGTTCCGCGATGCGCGCATCCCTGGGGTCGACCTCGCCACGACATGCCGTGCCTCATGTCGTCCGCCGGAAGTCCCACATGCGTTGTTGCTCCTTGGGAGGGTTGGCCAAGTGTCCCCGCCTCAGCCTCGGCCGCCAACCCAAAGTACAGGTATTTCCAAGTGTTTCCAACATCCAGGGCCCCAAAGCCGGGCGAGCCCGGACCTCGGTATCCGGGGCACCCGAGCGTCGCGTCCTACGAGCATTGCCTTCCACACACCGTAAAGGACATCATGCCCTTGGAGTGACATTCCTTGACGCCAGGAGGAACACCTTGATGAAGCGCGGCACGAAGTGGATGGCTATGGCCCTGACGTCGCTGCTTGGGGCGGTGGCGGGAGCAGGCGAAAAGGTTAACAAACCCGTCCAAGTGACGAGTGAACACGCCTCGGGCCCCCTTGGCAGTGCTCGAAACAGCCCGGACGCAGTGCAACGCATTGGCTGCAGCATCACGACCTATGCGGGCAGCGCGCCGTTACTGACCTGCTTCGCGCACAGCCTCAACACATATGGTTCCTGCACATCGGATGACCCGTACCTCGTGACCACCGCACGCGCCATCAATGGCGACTCCTACATCTTGTTCAGATGGAACGCCTTGGGTCGGTGTACGTCACTGTATGTGGAAAACGCGTCAGCTTACGCACCCAAGCAGCTGTGAGTTGCGCCTCCGGAGGCACGTCGCGCACACGTGCCTTTGGGGAACGCAGCAGTTCGTCATTAGCGCCCGAGTATGCCCAGACATGCCCATCCTCTCCAAGCCGTGGCTCATCTTCCTCGTCACCGGGCCCCTTGCCGCGTTCCTCGCGGGCTGGCACGCGGCGCCAGATGCGAACGCTCAGGTCCTCCAGGAGCTCGAACATCAAAGTGGGATGCTCGAATCCCTGGTGAAGCAAACGGCGCTACCCTCCAACGCGCCCTGCGGCCCGCCGCCACCCCCCGCCAGCGTGGATGTTGCCCTGCTTCGAGCCGAGCTCGCCCTGGCACTCCGTGAGGCTCTGCCCCCGAGTCATGCTTCCGCCCGTGCCGACGCGGCCGAAGCTCCAGAGGAAGCGTCCCCCCAGAGCCTCTCCGCGGTCCAGGAGATACACCGTCTGATCGACGCTGCGATCCGCGCACGTCGCTGGACCGTAGAGGATGCGCAAGCGTTCCGTGAATCGCTCGGCATCATGCCCCCGGCTCATCGCAACGATGCCATCCGCCGGCTCATCACGACGATCAACAGTCAAGCGCTCGAAGTACAGACCGAGGGGGCTCCGTTCTGAACGGAGGGGCGCCGCCTCGTGTTGATTGGCGCGGCCTATGAACCACCACGGCCCAAAGTGAGAAAGCGTCCTCATGCCACGAAGGCGGAGGAGGCTCGGCCCGGGGGGAGCAACCGATCATTCGCAGCGAAAGCACCTACGACGCGCACTTCTCGCCGTCTACACACTAAACTGCCGGGACGAACTGTCTCACTCACGTTGGCGTAGCGGGAAGCCTGGCGCGAAGAGGTCTCCGCCCGCCGCCGTCGGGAACGGACTCCGCTCCTGGACAACACCGACTGGACTTGGCTCACATGACCGAGACATTTTGAGGCGGTCTTGGCGCGTCTGCGCCACGCGACAAAATCGTGAGGACCCCAGCTGCCCACCCACAGCGCATGGCTTCAATCCCAGGGGGCTGTGGTGGGCAGACTTGAAGCGTTACTGCAACGTATGGGTTCCGAGGCTCGACAGTACGCCCGTGCCTCCCGCGGGCAGGTAGGACCTCACGCCCGTCGCGGAGATGACGCCGGGCTGCGTGAGAATGCCCGACCAGGAGTCCACCAGCACATAGGACCAGTCAGCAGGCCGCGTCGCCGCGGAGAAATTGAGGGCGAGCGGCACCAGGCTCCCGTCGGGGTTGTTGACGAAATGGAAGGTCCCAGAGACGGGGATGCTCAACGGGCCGACTGGCGTGAAGTGGGTGTCGTAGGTCCCGCTGAAGGAGCCGTCGTAATCGCTGGAGTGGGTGATCGTCAGGACGAACTCACCGTTCTCGGACTTGTACGTCCCATTGATGTTGAAGGCGTGGGCGGAGGTGCTGAGCATCAGCATCGGAAGGACGAAGAGGAGGCCGAAGAGCTTGCTCTGCTGCATGAGTGAAACCTCTCTGGGGGTCGAGGAGCCCTGCGTGGGCTCGGACCTTCCCTTGAGCACGCGTTGTGCCAGCCCGCACGGAGGTGGTGTCCGCAGGGGCGGTGGTGGCGCGCTCGTGTGCGGGCGCCTGTCCTGGACATGTCCGGACATGTCCGGACGCGAACGGCTCCAGTCACATCACGGGGCGTGACGCGAACCCGTGTCGGGCGCGCAGACGCGGAGGCCAACGCGGATGTCCCTCAGCCAGGGCTCGTTGGGCATTCGCGTGTTGGAGCGGTTGGAGATGCGGTCGTAGTACCAGGACCCTCCGCGGGCCACTGCCTCTCCGGGCGCGCGGACCGATTGCACCCATTCGATGGCGTTGCCGGCCAGGTCCATCACCCCGAAGGGGCTGGCGGAAGCAGGGTGGGCACCCACCTCGTCTGGACCGAAGCCCAGCGGTTGGCGGCCATAGGTCTCATCGAAGTTCGCGTCGTCCGGCGCGAGCAGGTCGCCCATGGGAAACAGGCGGGCGTCCGCGCCACGTGCCGCGCGCTCCCATTCGTATTCGGAACACAGCCGGGCTCCCGGAACGCGCCCGGAGCGGTCCAGCCACGCGAGGTACGCCCGCGCGTCCTCCAGCGAGATGGCCGAGACGGGAAACCGCGACCAGTCCTGCACGGCCCTGTGCGTGCGGCCTGGGTAGTGGATGGGCTCGCCGCTGCGCGCGGAGAGGGGATGCTGCGTGGGCTGGAGCATGAGCCGCCAGCCCGTCTCCTCCCGAGTGAGCGCCAGGGCGCCGGCCGTGGACCTCACGCCGGGCGTCCGTCGCCGCTGCTCGTCCGGTGGCAATGCATCGAGGAACGCGAGCCACTCGGCGAACGTCACCTCATGGCGGGCGATGAGGTAACCCTCGGTCATCACCGGCCGGAGCGGGGGCGCCTGGAGGAATTCGCGTCGCAGGGCTTCGTCGTCGCTGCTGCCAAAGAGGAAACGGCCCGGCGGGATGTAGACGAAGCCCTCCGGGATGTCGGCCGACCGCGGCAGGGGGATGCGCGCCTGGAGGCGCTCTCCCGATGACAACACCACCGGCAGGACGGCGCGCGTCAGGCCCGGTGCCTGGAAGGTGAGGACATAGGACCCCGGGCCCGTATCGAGTGCATGCGACGCGATGGGCGTCGGGCCCAGGGAGATGCCTTCGGACAGTCTGGGTGCTCCGGGCATGCCTGTGTCACGCTGAAGCAGCACCTCCACACCCGGGGGCTCCGTGGCGAGCTCCAGGACCGGCGGAGCGAGGCGCCTGCGTCGCCCGTCACCGTCGTCATCGAGGCTCGCCAGCCTGCGCAGGGCTTCGCGCCGCTGTCCGGGACGGAAGAACCACTCCGCCAACTCCATGCGCCCGGTCAGGACCTCCGCGAGGAGTCCGCGGGCCTCCCTCCGCGAGCCGTCCAGCAGCAGGGCGGTGTCGAGTGCCTGCGTGGCGCGCTGGTAGGCCTCGTCCGCGTGGCCATCGCTCGTTCGTGCCTGGGTCCAGGCCTCCTCGGGTTCCCCTGCGTCTGCCTTGGCCAGCGCGCCGGTGAGGACGCGCTCCCCGCGCGCGTCCAAGCGTTGGAAGGTGTCCGCGCGCGCTGCCTTCGCTTCGGCATGGTGGGCGCGGGCTTCGGTGAGAGACACCCGGGCTTCATCCAGGTGCTCCTGCACGGTGCGCTCCAGCGCGTGGCGGCCCTTCATCCAAGCCGCGCCCCCCGCCACCAGCGCGGTGAGGGGCAGGGCCAGCACCAGCCCCAGGCGCCGCGCGAAGGCGCGCCGGAGCGCCCTCCGCGAGGCCTTGAGGAAAGCCACTTCTTGCCGCGTCAGCGCGAGCTCGCCCGCCGCGGTCACCGCGTCGAGTTCACGCCGGCTCCACAGCGCCGAGGTGGCGCGGTCCGCGCGCTCCCATCCTGCCGCGGCGAGCCTCACCCGTTCGAGCACCTGCCGCTCCTGCCGGGCCGCTTCGAGCCATCCGCGCAGGGTGGACCAACCCTCGAGCAGCGCCTCGTGCGCCACCTCGTGGACGTGCGCCTCACCGTCCTGCCTCACCACGACGAGCCGCGCCCGGACCAGGGCCTCCAGCGCGATGCGGTTCGCGGAGGTCTCGGCACCCAGCTCCCCGGTGGTCCGTCGGACCCGGGCGCCTTCCGGGCTGATGAGGCGCAAAAGCAGGTCGCGAGCCGCCCGGCGCGCCTCGGGTGCCAGCGCCGCCAGCGCTCCGTCCGCGTGACGACCCAGGGCCCCGGCCACGCCCCCGAGCGCCTCCAGCGACGCCTCTCGGATGCGCTGGTTCGCCCGGTCGCGGGCATCCCACAGCTCGGCGAGCGTGAACTGGAGGAGCGGCAGTCCTCCCGGAGCGTGGGCGGAGGACGCCACGAGCGTGTCCACCAGGGCCTCTGTCTCGAACGCGACGCCTGTCACGCGCGCCGGACCGACCACGGCCTCGCGCGTCCCTTCCGGGCCCAGCGGCTTGATGAGGAAGAGGGCGCGCGCCACTTCATCCTCCAGCCCTGGCAGCGCCGCCAGCCGGGTGAAAAAGTCGCCTCGCACCGTGGCCAGCGTGCGCACACCTGGGGCCAGGATGGCCAGGTGCCCGAGCACCTGCGTGAAGGCGGCTGCTTCGTCCGACTCGCTCTGGGTGAACAGCTCCTCGAGCTGATCGATGAACAGCAGGGTGCCTCGCGTGGGCCCGGCGGCGCGCAGCGTCCGGGCCATCGCCGCGGGCTCTTGCCGCACCTGGGCCGCCAGTGTCTCCTCGGACAGCCCGAGCCGTCCCGCCACCGCGGCGACCAACGCCGTGAAGGGCCGGCGCCCGGGCATGAGCGACAGCACGGTGTACGCACAGCCGTCGTCGAGCCCCGCGAGCATGACGAGCGGCGACACGCCCGCCCGGCACAACGAGGACTTGCCCACGCCCGAGTCCCCCGCGACGAGCACCAGCGCCTGGGCGCGAAGCCGCTCATGGATGGCGCGGACCTCCGCGCCACGTCCGAAGAAGACGGCCCGGTGCTCCGCGTCGAAGGCCCGCAGCCCGCGATAGGGATTGCCGGGAGGAACCGGCGCCGCATCGCTGTCCTCGTTCAGGCGCTCGAGCTCCGCGCACAGCGCGTCGGCGGAGGCGAAGCGCCGCGCCGGATCGTATTCGAGACACCGGAGGATGACGGCGCGCAGGCGGACGCCGAGCCCGCTTCCGGAGGTTTCCAGACGGGGAGGACGCGCTTCTGGCGTCCTCGGTTCGTCCACCGCGCCGCTCGCGGTGGGTGTGTCGAAGGGGCGATGGCCCTCCAGCAACTCGTGAAGCACCATTCCCAACCCATAGACATCTCCCCGGGGGCCGGGCGGTTCGCCACGCAGCGCCTCCGGCGCCATGTACCCACGGGTGCCGGCGATGGGGACGGTGGCCCTGGCCGAGGCGTCCGCCTGCTCCGCCGCCCAGGAGAGCGCGAGCCCGAAGTCGACGAGCTTCACCTCGCCCTCCGGGAGCACCATGACGTTGTCCGGTTTGATGTCGCGGTGGAGCACATGTGCGCGGTGCGCGGCGGCCAGTCCCCGTCCCAGACCCAGCGCGATGGCCAGGACCCGTTCCGGCGGGAGCGGCGTGTCCAGGTCCCGCAGGGAGACGCCGGGGAGGAACTCCTGCACCAGATAGGGCTGGGCGCCCACTTCCGAGACCCGGTACACCGTCACCACGTTCGGGTGGCGGAGGCGGGCGAGCGCCCGGGCCTCGGCGAAGAGCCGGTCCCGCTGGCCCGGCCCGGACCGCTCCTCGCCGATGAACTTGATGGCGACTCGCCGCTGGAGCGCCGTGTCCTCGGCCAGGTAGACGCGGCCCATCCCCCCTTGGCCCAGCAGGCGGATGAGGCGGTACTCGTCGAAGGCCGGGGGCGGCTCCCAACCCTCTGGCGTGGGGGCGCTCAAGGCAACGGAGGGGACACGCAGCTCCCCCCATGACAGGTCCTTGGCCCCAGGGGCTCCCCAGTGCACACGGGGCACTGGGTGCGGAGCTCGCCACCCGGTCCAGCGTCCGTGACGCAGTACTCGTTCTTCCAGGTCTGGGTCAGCAGCAGGAAGGGCACGCCCCCGTCGAAGTAATCCTTCAAGGGGGTGCCCGCGTCACCGGGTTGGCGGCAGTCGTAGCTGGCCCTCACCGGGGCTCCTGGCGCCCCTCGGATTTTCGAGAGGAGGGTGGGGGCGTAACGCGGCCGCACGCAGCGCTCCCCGTGCGGCGTCACGCCGAAGGGCAGGGCGCCGTGCTCATTCCAGGCGGCCTCGAAAAGCAACGGCGGAAGCCCTCCGGAGAAGGTGTCCTGGGTCTGGATGCCATAACCATCGACGAAGTCGACGTAGGTGCCCTGGCAGGTGAAGGGCTCTCCGTCGCCGTTGTAGTCGGCGCGCGCGGCCCGCACACACGCCTGGAACAGCCGCGCGAGCGGGGGCCCGCCATCCCACTCCTGGTTGGGGAGGTAGCCCCAGTGCGCGCAGACGCCGACCGCGCCCGTCGTGCAGCTCGCCGTGAAGCAGGGCGTGTCGCCGCCTCCGTCGTTGAAGCCTCCATCCGGCATCCAGCAGCCGGGAATGACGACCGCCTTCCCTTCATAGAAGTGGCTCGTGGGCGGTGAGCATTCCTGGGGGTTCCGCGTGACGTAGCCCTGGCCTGCGCAGACGTTGCGGTTCAGGACGACATCGGTGACGGTATAGAGCTTGAGCTGGGCGCCCGCGTCTTTCAGGAGCGCGGGCAGGCACGGGTCCGCGGGGGGGCTCTCGCGGATTTGATAGGCCCTGCCATCGCTTCCCACCCAGACGCCGGCGCCTCCGTCGAACTGTCTCTGGAAGAAGACACTGCCGCCATCGACGCCAGTCCACCCGGTAAGGCTGGGTGCCTGAGGATTGACGTGATCGGGCTGGAGGAGCGGGGCCTCGCGGGACTCCTGGGCCTGCGGCTCGAAGGCCATGGGCGGAACGCAGTCCCTGGCGCTCAGCGTCGCCATCCAGGCCATCATCGTCAGGGGGAGGAGAGAACGCATGGGACCCTCTGGGAAGTCTCAGCTGAGGCGCGGCGGGGGCGCGCGGTAATGGTCCAGTTCGAGTCCGAAGTCCTCGATCCATCGATACACCTGCTGCCGCGAGCACCCGAGGTGCCGGGCCACTTCGGCGACCTTCCCCTGGTGCGCGCGCAGGTGGGTCTCCAACTCCTGGGGGGTGGAATCGACGGCGCGCGCCGAACGCGGAGCAGGCGGCTGGGAGGAGACCTCCGCCACTGACGGCTGCGTGGAGGGCCGGGCTGTCCGCATCCGCCGCTCCGCCTCCAGCTCATGCTCCACCTGCACCCCCCACTTCAACGGCCCGCCATCTGAAGCGATGACCGCGATGGAGAGCACGTTGAGCAGCCCTCGCACGTTGAGCGGCCAGTCGTGCAGGAGCAGCGTCTCGGCGAGGCTCACGTCGATGGGCCGGGATTCGGCCTTCATGCGTCCGAGCAGGTGGCGCGCGATGGGCGCGATGTCCTCGCGGCGCTCGCGCAGGGGGGGCATCAGGAGGCGCCATTGCACGAGCCGCGCGTAGAGGTCCGCGCGGAAGGCGGCCTCATTCACCTGGGAGACGAGGTCCCGGTGCGTGGCCGCGAGCACCCGCACGTCGATGGGGACCTCCTGCGTTCCTCCCAGGGCGCGGACCCGCCGCGTCTCCAGCACGCGGAGCAGTTTGACCTGGAGCATGGGCGGCATCTCACCCAGCTCGTCCAGGAACAGCGTGCCCCCATGGGCTTCGCGCAGAAGACCGTCCCGGGCGGATGCCGCGCCCGTGAACGCGCCGCGCACATGCCCGAACAGCTCGCTGTCCAGCACGCTCTCCGCGACGCCTCCGCAGTTGAGCGCGATGAAGGGCCCCTCTCGGCCGCTTCGTTCATGGAGCGCGCGCGCGGCGACTTCCTTGCCCGTCCCGGTCTCCCCCAGGATGAGCACGGATTGCACCTGCCGCGCCGCCCGCTCGAGGTCGCGGTGGAGCCGCGTCAGCGCGGCGCTCCTGCCCACCAGTCCGTCAACCGGGTGTTCGTCATTGGGGGCCTCGGAGGCCTCGGCGAAGACAAACAGCGTGTCCCCCATGCGCAGGACATCCCCCCACGCGAGGGGAGCGCGTCCCGTGAGCGGTCGTCCATTGAGATGGGTGCCATTGTGGCTTCCCAAATCCTCCACGAACCAGGTCCCCCCGGCGTGTTCGATGCGCGCATGGCCCCGGGAGAGCCGGGCGTCGTCCAGGGCGACCCGGGGGAAGAGGGGGGCGCCACGCCCCAGGAGCGCCGCGCCGCTGCCAAGCCCATGACGCTCATCCTCGATGAACGCGTTGCGCGTATAGGCAAGGAAGAGCGTCGCCGCACCGGTTCCACTTTCAAACGAGGGGGCGTGTTCGGCGCTGAGGGTGTCGTCGGTCATCGGGCCCGATGCCTGTCATATGTCAAGGGATGGTCTTCCGGAAAGAGCTGAATTCAGCGTATTTTTACAGGCCTTGCGGACCTGGGAAGATGCCTTGACTGTCGTGCCTGCGCTTGAATCCAGACGTGGAGGAACGCCATGTGCGTGAAGGGGCCGCCGGATTCCAGTCAGGGAGAGCAGGTGCTCTTGGAGGCGATGACGGCGCTGACCAGCTCGCTCGACTTGACGGAAGTCTTCTCGAACTCCTACGAAATCTTGTCACGTGTGCTGGCCGCGGACCTTGGGGGGCGCTGCGTATCCAGGCCCCGTCCGATGTGAACGCGGGGCCGACGCGCGATGCCCGCGAGGCGGAGCGCTCCGAGTGCGACGGCCTGTCGCGCTCGACACATATCCAACTACAACCACGGGGTCTTCGGCTGACGCCGGGCGTCTATCGGTCCCAGGCGCCGTGCCGCTTCACCGCTGTCGTCAGCGAGCCTGGGGCGCGTGGACATCCCAGGCGACCTCGAGGCCCTCGTGCCTCTTGACGGTGACGCTCCTCAAGAAGCCCGGCGTCTGCCCTGGCACGAGCCGGAGCCTCGGGAGACTCCGGAGCAGGGCCCCCAGCGCGAGGCGCGTCTCGAGCCGTGCGAGCGGCGCGCCAATGCAGAAATGCAGCCCCTGCCCGAAGGCGAGGTGCTTCTTGACGTCGGGTCGCCGGACGTCGAAGCGCTCCGGCTCGTGGAACCGGGCCTCGTCGCGGTTGGCCGACGCGTAGACGATTCGGATGTGGGCTCCCTTGGGAATGGGAACGCCCCCGAGCTCCACCGCCTCCAGCGCGGTCCGGAACATGGCATGCACGGGGGAGGTCATCCGCACCGCCTCCTCGACCGCGCCCGCGATGAGGCTCGGGTCGTCCCGAAGGGCTCGCAGTTGCTCTGGATGCTCGAGCAGGAGCTCCACCGCGCCCACGATGAGGCCCGCGGTCGTCTCGTGCCCCGCGAAGTGGACCTGCATCAGCATGCTCACAAGCTCCGCCATGCTCATGGGCGGCGTCATCCCCCGCGAGCCGGTGACGATGTCGCTCAGCAAGTCCTCCCGGGGCGCTGTCTTTCGTTCCTCGAGCGCCTCGGCGAGGTAGCGCTGGAAGTCGACGACGCCTCTCGCGCATGCGACCTGGTGCTCGATGGGTCCATGCGCCGCGAGGACCGTGGTCAGCTCGTCGGACCAGCGCCGGAACCTGTGGATGTCCGAGCGAGGGATTCCGAGAATCTCCGCGATGATGCTGGCCGACAGCGGATGGGCGAACCTGAGGAACAGGTCCGCCTTCCCCTCCTGCCGGAAGGAGTCGATGAGCTCGTCCACGAGGGCGCGGATGAAGGGCTCTTTCTCCGCGAGGCGCCGCCCGGTGAAGGCCTTGCTGACGAGGCTCCGGAAGCGCGAATGCGCTGGCGGGTCATTGTCGACGAGGCTGGGGACCAGGGGGTAGCCGTCCATCAGCGCGGCGACCACCTCCGGAGGCGTCGTCGCGGCACCCACGGTGATGGATTCGGCGGACGAGAAGCGCTCGGTATCGGCGACCACGGCGCTGATGTCCGCATGGCGGGTCACCACCCACGCCCCCAGCGCCGGGCTGAAGAACACCGGCGCCTCTCGCCGCGCACGCGCGAGGAACGGGTGGGGATTCTCGAGTTGGGGAGATTCGAGCGGGCGGTACTCGGACCCGAGTCCTGAAGCGGCGCTGTCCTTGAACATGCGTGCTGCCCTCACTCGAAGGTTCGTCGGAGATTCAGTGCGGCGGGGCGGACTCGCGAATCATAGACCCACGGAGGACAGCCAGGTCACGGCTCGGAGAAGCCGCGTTGCACCCACGCGTTGGCGGCGTCTCTGTTGAACTTGAAGTTCATCGACACGCGATACTTCGCGACAGTTGCGCCTGCGTCGTCGATGGCCGAGAGGAGGGCGTGGGGCTCATACTCATCGGCCACCAACTCGAGCCGGACCTCGTACCAGCGGCCCTCCCAGGCGATGGAGAGCTTCCGGGTCATGGCCTGGTCGCGCTGTCGCGCGGAGCGGTCGAGGACCTCCGAGGCCGTTTTCACGAAGGTCGCGAACGCGGGCGCATCGAAAGGCTTGGGGTTCTTCTTGTCGCGGCCCATCACCCATGGGCTGATGAGGACGGGCTCGGCGATTCCCTGCTTGCGGATCTCCACGGCCCAGCCGTCATCCTCCTCGTTCTTGATGACCCGGGCCGACCAACCATTCTTCCGCCAGAACGTGGGCTCCATCACTTCGGGCTCGGCAGGCGTGCGCTCTTCACTCATGGGTATTCCTCATACCCTTCGATGGCCATTTGCCAGAGCAGAGAATGCGCTTCCCCCTCACCCTGGCAGCTGACCGGGCGCTTGACCTCCTCGCGGCCGAGCGCTCGGCGCAACGCGGCTCGCTGGATGGGAGAGGGCGGGACGGAGCCGCTACCCGCCAAGGAGCGCAAGCGGGAACTGCACCGCAAGGAGAAAGCGCTGGTGGAGGCGGCGGCGCTGCTGGTGCTCGAAAAACTTCAGGCGATGGGCTGGGACGAGCGGCACCGGGACGGCGAGGACGACGCAGCGGACGAGAAGCGCGAGAAGTGACGCTCACCCTCGGCGACGAGACGCTGGCCAAGGGCGTGTTGCCTGGAGGCTGTCTGCGAGCGGCTGGGGGTGACTGCGCGCACCATTCAGCGCTGGAGGAAGCCCGCGACGTCCGAGGACAGGCGGTGCGGCCCGCATACCCGGCCGGCCAACCGGCTGTCCGAGGTGGAGCGGCGCCGAATCCTGGCGGTGGGCAACAGCGAGGAGTTCCGGGACGCCTCGCCCAAGCAGATTGTCCCCCGGCTGGCGGACAGAGGAGAGTACGTGGCCAGCGAGGCGAGCTTCTACCGGGTGCTGCGTGCAGCGGGCCAGTTGGCCCACCGCGGCCGCGCCAAGGCTCCTGTGCCCAGGCCCCGGGCCGAGCACACCGCCACCGGGCCCCGCCAAGTATGGAGCTGGGACATCACCTACCTGAAGGGCCCGGTGAAGGGCAGCTTCCTCTACCTGTACCTCGTGGTGGACGTCTTCAGCCGACGAATCATGGGCTTCGCGGTGCACGAAGAGGAGTCGTCCGAGCATGCAGCGGCCCTCATCCGTCGCTCTTGGCAGGAGGCTGGCTGTCCCGAGGGGCTGGTGCTGCACTCGGACAACGGCGGCCCCATGAAGGGCGCCACGCTGCTGGCCACCTTGCAGTGGCTGGGCGTCACCCCGTCCTTCAGCCGGCCCCGCGTCTCGGACGACAATGCCTTTTCCGAGGCCCTCTTCCGCACGCTGAAGTACCGCCCCAGCTTCCCTCAGCGCCCCTTCGCCTCCGTCGAGGACGCGTGCCGCTGGGTGACGCGCTTCGTGGCCTGGTACAACACCGAGCACCGCCACTGAGCCATCCGCTACGTCACGCCCGAGGACAGGCACTTCGGCCGCGAGGGCGCGCCGCTGGCCCAACGTCGCCAGGTGTACCAACGCGCCAAAGCCCGTCACCCCGAGCGATGGAGCCGCGACACGCGCGACTGGACGCCCGCGGGCCCCGTCCGCCTCGGCCCCTCTCCCAACCTCACCCCGGCAGTGCAGGAGTTGAAGCGCATCGGTTGAATCCTTTCACGCGACATCTACCTTGACGCTCACCGAGAAGAAGCGGCTCAATCAGCTCCAACTGTTCGTCGGTCAGATCCACCGGTCAGCTTCGAGGAGGTCCATCCCTCTCATGTCGATTAGCGCCCCAGCTTCCGCGCCCATACTTGCTCGCTCAATTTCGAGACCAGTTCTATGGTGTTCGCTCCAGTACTCATTCGGCGCCACACCCACCACCCACCCGTGATCGAGGTCCATGAGCCGCTATAACCTTCCGTTCGTCGTCCTCGGCTCGCTGCTGTTGACTGCGCCACTTCTGGCGCAGAGCACCTCAGCTCCTGCCGCATCCGTACGACTTCCCGATGTCACATTGCCACCTGCGTTGGACCGCGTGCTGCGCGACTACGAGCGTGCATGGCGCGCAGGCGACGCGGCCGCACTTGCCTCGCTGTTCGCGGAGGATGGGTTCGTACTACAGAGCAATCGCCCGCCTGTCCGTGGTCGTGCGGCCATCCGGGCCGCCTATGAGGGTCAAGGAGGCGGTCCATTGCAGCTGCGTGCGCTCGCGTTTGCCACCGAAGATACAAGTGGCTACATCATCGGCGCATACGGTTACGGCAACAGAGCCGACGACACGGGAAAATTCACCCTAACCCTGCGTCGTGCACCCGGTGGGCCGTGGCTGATCGTCTCGGACATGGACAACGCGAACGCACCGCCACGACAGCGGTAGAGCCACGCCGCCCCTGTGTCAGGAAGGTGTCTCCTCGGCTGATGCTCCTGCCGAGCTGACGCCGCCAAAGTGGCTAGAGCTAGGGACTGTGTCAGTCGGGAAGTTTGCCGGAGAGCCTCTGAGAGTCGTCTCGGAGAGTCTGTGCCGAGCGAAGAAATCGTGAGTACCCGGTAAGTGCCCGCCACATTTCGCTCTCTCGGTTACCAGATGGCCCATTTCGGCATTCTGAAAGAGGGAAATGGCGTAACCCCGGAAGGTGCGACATCGAAAGCCCTGGATTGTCAGAAGCGGCTGCCCCAGGTGGTTAGCAAAACTGTTAACCACTCTCGGCTTCTCTCTCCCCGAAACGGGCGAAAGAGCGCTCCAGAGAGCCCAGTTGGCGGCGGAAAAGAGGGGGCCTCTTGCTCGGCGGGGTAGAGGGCCGAGAAAGCCCTCTTCCGCATCGCGAGGCCCATGTAAAACAAAAGGGCCCTACCGGTTGGTAGGGCCCCTCGTTCAGTTCCCCGAATGAAGGCTTCTGCGAACCCGTTCTCGGCTTTTCTCTGAGAGGACTCAAACTCTCTGGGGGCAGAAAGGCGAGTGATATCCAGCGGTTTCAAAGAGGGGGCTGGGCGAGCCCTTCAATCGGGGCCCGATTGAATGTCCGCAAACTACATCGTGGGTGGCCTCTCGTCCATGGTCCTGATCCACTCCGCCCCTCCCCCTGCCTCACGGAGAGTGCGTGGCGCCGTGGTGCGCGTGGGGCTCGCCGGCAACTCGCTAGGGTGGGTGAAAGTCGCATGGTTTCGATGCGCGCGCGGGCTCAGGGGCGAAGCACTGCCCAGGTGGCCCTGCGGCCCATCTCGGCGGGTCCGGCCTGCGTCCCCGCTTCGGGGGGGCGCCGAGCCGGCCGCGCGCAGCAGCAGCTTGGTACGCCCCGATACCGGGCCCTAGTTCTCCACCACCCCTTCGCCGCTACAGGCACTCGGTTGGTCGCGGCCCCCCACGCACCGCGCTCACTCGCCCTTGCCGTATGCATGACGCAGCGACCGAGTTTTGGGCAGGCACAGGTAGGCACACCCTGAACTTCGAGACCCCGACAGCCAAACTGCAGCAGGTGTTGCGTTGACCGATTGAGTGCATCCTGGCACTTCTTTCTCGGCACGACGCAGGAGTTCCGTGTCCTTTCGGCAGACGTGCGTGAAGGGCCCTGGTGCCCCCCGGTACCGTCCTCGGCCCATTGGAGCGGACCGGGAGAGACACGGTGGCGAGAGGGAGTATGGCAGCGGAAGAGTTGGAGGCGTTGCGCGGGCGCGTGCAGCAGTGGCGGCTGACGCGTACCCGGCAGGGACGGATGCCGGAGGCGCTTTGGAGTGCGGCGGTTTCGGCGGCGCAGCGCTACGGGGTGTCCCATGTCGCGCGCGCGTTGGGGGTGGGCCACGCCGGGCTGAAGGCCCGGACGTCGGCGGCGTCCCTGCCGAGTCGTCAGGCCGGCGCGGCGGGCAGGCCGGACGGCTTCGTCGAGGTGAGCGCCGCGCAACTGCTGGGGCCGGGCCCCACCGCCAACCTCGTCATTGAGTACGTGGCCCGGGAGGGCTGCCGGCTGACGCTCACCGTGCCCGCCTCGTGCCAGGGCTTCGACGTGCCGGCCCTGGTGGCCGCGCTGCGGGGCCCATGATTCAAATCACTCCTCAAATGAGAGTGCTGGTGGCCATTGAGCCGGTGGACTTCCGCCGGGGCGTTGATGGGCTGGCGCAGCAGTGCCGGGCGGCCCTCTCGGAGAACCCCTTCAGCGGAACGGTATTCGTCTTCCGCAACCGGCAGCGGACGGCGGTGAAGTTGCTCGTCTACGACGGGCAGGGCTTCTGGCTGTGTCACAAGCGCCTCTCCCAGGGGCGATTTCGCTGGTGGCCCACGGCGAGTGAGGCGGCGGCCCCGCTGCGCGCCCACGAGTTGCAGGTGCTGCTGTGCGCGGGCGACGCTTCGGCCACGCAGGCCGCCCCTGAGTGGCGCAAGGTGGGCACGTAGGCCGCGTCGGCCTCCATGGGAGCGAGTCCGGACTCCCACGGCCCAGGCAGGCTTGCGCGCCACAAACCGGTTGTAGCGGGCATGGGCAAGAAGCAGCGCCAGCGGCTGGAGGTGAATCCAGCGGAGTTGGCAGTCATTGTCGAGCGGACGCGTGGGGCACTCAGCCAGGAGGACTTCGCCACGCTGAAGGCCGCCATGGACACGCTGGCCTTCGTGACGGCGGAGCTGCAGGCGAAGGGGACGAGCCTGGAGCGGCTGCGCAGACTTCTCTTCGGCGCCCCCACCGAGAAGACGGACGCGGTGCTGCGCAAGGCAGGGCAGCCGGCCGGGCGCGCCCAGCCCCAGGCAGAGGACAAGGCCCGTGCCCCGGGGCATGGGCGCACCGCGGTGGCGGCCTACACGGGCGCCAGCCGGGAGAAGGTGGCGCACGCCTCGCTGCACGGTGGGGAGGTGTGCCAGGGCTGCTTGAAGGGCAAGGTGTACCCGCTGAAGGAGCCAGCCATGCGGGTGCGGGTGAAGGGCGTGGCCCCGCTGGTGGCCACCGTGTGGGAGTGCGCGCGGCTGCGCTGCAACCTCTGCGGGGAGGTGTACACCGCCCAGGCGCCCGAGGGTGTGGGCGAGGAGAAGTACGACGAGACGGCCGTGGCCATGACGGGGCTTCTCAAGTACGGCACGGGGCTGCCCTTCCACCGCATTGAGAAGCTCCAGGCGGGCCTGGGCATCCCCCTACCGGCCGCCACCCAATGGGAGCTCGTCGAGGCCGGCGCCAGCAAGCTTCAGCCCGCCTTCGACGCGCTTCTCAACCAGGCGGCCCAGGCTCCGGTGCTCCACAATGACGACACCGTCATGAAGGTGCTGGCGCTGACGCGGGAGCAGGTGCAGGCGGCCGCCGCGGGGGCCCCGCTGAAGCGCACCGGCGTGCACACCTCTGGCCTGCTCGCCGTGGGCCAGCAGCACCCCATTGCCCTCTTCTTCACCGGACGCCAGCACGCCGGAGAGAATCTCGCGGACGTCTTGCGGCAGCGCGCCGCCGAACTCTCGGCGCCCATTCAGATGAGCGACGCGCAGACGGCGAATGTGCCCGGGGAGTTCGCCACGCTGTGGGCCAATTGCCTGACGCATGCGCGGCGGGGCTTCGTCGACGTGGCCGCCGACTTCCCGGCTGAATGCACGCACGTCCTGGAGGCCTTCCGGGAGGTGTACCGGGTGGATGCCGTTGCCCGGGAAAGGGGCCTGACGCCCGCGCAGCGGCTGGCGCTGCACCAGCAAGAAAGCCTTCCCGTCCTGGACGACCTCAAGGCGTGGCTGGAGGAGCAAGTCACCCAGCGCAACGTGGAGCCCAACTCCGGGCTGGGCCAGGCCATCGCCTACCTGCGCAAGCACTGGGAGAAGCTGACCCTCTTCCTGCGCGAGGAGGGCGCTCCACTGGACAACAACGTGTGCGAACGGGCCCTGAAGAAAGTCATTCTTCACCGCAAGAATGCCCTCTTCTACCAGACGCTGAATGGCGCTCACGTGGGTGACGTCTTCATGAGCCTCATCCACACCGTGGAGTTGTGCGAGGGCAACCCCTTCGACTACCTGGTGGCGCTGCTCCGCCACCCGGAGGCGCTGGCGCAAGCCCCGGGCGAGTGGATGCCCTGGAACTACCAGCAGGCGCTGGCCGCAGCCGATGCGCCGTCCGCGAGCTGACTCACTCAGCCTCTGTCGCGAACGCCTGGCCGTCCATGGCCAGAAATCCGCGCGTCCGGGTGACCCACAGCGCAGGCACCAGCGCTCCTCGCCTGCCCCCATTCTACTGGCCCCCGGCGGCGCGCTCACGCACGCTTGCCGAAGGGACACGGAGTTCCACTTCGTCGCCCCGAATCCCTGGGGCACATCATCGGGGTGCTGCCGGTCCCGCCCGCGCCGCCGCAACTCGGGCTGTTCTGAGACGCGGAACGAGAAAGCTGTCCCGCCCGCTGGTCGGGCTCGGGAGCATTGTGACCGCATGGCCGCCTGCTGTATCGTACCGTCGGCTGGTAAATGCTGCCAACCGATACCGAATGTCCCACCCAATGTCGGATGAGATCCTCACACTGCCCGAGGTCGCACAGTTGCTGAAGGTCGCGGAGAAAACCGTCTACTCGATGGCCCAACGAGGCCAGCTGCCGGCGTTCAAGGTCGGCGGTCAGTGGCGGTTCAAGCGCGTCGACCTCGACGCATGGATCGAGGAGCAGAAGGCTGCGGGACGTGACGACAAGCAGCGGGGGGACGTGTGACCCCCAAGGTGTTCCGGGCCATGAAGCGCGATGCGACGGGGAACGCTCCGCTTGTGGAGGCGAGCGCGCGAGGGCTCGGTGTTCGACCGAGTGACCTCGCCCCCTGTGAGCTTGGCCTCGCACATCCGAACAAGGGCGGCATGTCGGTGGCCCCGACGCTGGCTGACCTGCCCCCGCATCGCGTTCCTGAACGTCTTGGTCACCTGAGAGAGGGCGCGTCGGGCGCCGACGGGGATCGCGTTTGGGTCGTCGGCACGGCTGCGTTTGTCGACGGCGCGTTCGCCCAAGGTCTGTCGCTTCGAGTGACATCGGCTACGCACGCGCACGTCGAGCCTGATGATCAGCGCCCTTTCGCGCAGTACGAGGCGCACCTTGCGGCGACAGCGACGCTCTGGACGGTGGGAGAACCATGAAGCTAGAGGCGCTGGTCCTTCAACTGCACGACCAGCTCGCGCGCGGCGCGAGTGAGGACGAACTCGAAGCAACACGCTCGAGCCTCGACGATGCGTGGGCCCAGATGGCCGAGAAGGAGCGCCGCCTCTACGCCGGGCTCCTCCATGACTTGAAGTCTCTGCGCGGTCGCGACGTCGCACTCCAAGCACTGGTCGCCGCCGATGAGCACGAGCAACTCGCGGCGTCACGTGGGCTCGTGCAGGACGGCGCATGGGAAGCCGCCCTGCTGGCTCTTCGTGGCGTCGTTCCGGCGCACGCCAAGAGGGACATCGCCGCGCTGCGGGCCCAAGCCTGGAAGGAGTTGGGCTTTGCGACGGTCGCCGCGCGCTTCGATAGGTTCGCGAGGTTGCGGTCCCCAATGTTCACTCCGTTCCACGCCAAGTTCTGGGCAAACAGTCTGCGCCTCGCGCGTCACGAGGGCGTCGACGCGCTCTCTCGCTCGATCGGCAACGCGCGCGTGGACCTCAACCCTCACCAAGTCGACGCCGCGCTCTTCGCACTGCGCTCGCCCTACTCGAAGGGCGTGCTCCTCGCCGATGAGGTCGGCCTCGGCAAGACCATCGAGGCGTCGCTCATCCTCGCGCAGAAGTGGGCCGAGCGCAGACGCCGCATTTTGCTTATCGTCCCGGCGACGCTGCGCAAGCAGTGGCAGGTCGAGCTCGAGGACAAGTTCTTCCTGCCGTCAAAGATCCTCGATGCCCGCGCGGCGAACGCGCTCGCCAAGAAGGGCATCGAGAATCCGTTCTCCATTGACGACAAGATCGTCATCGCCTCGTACCAGTTTGTCTTCGCCAAGCGTGAGCTGGTCAAGCAGGTGGCGTGGGACCTCGTGGTTGTCGATGAGGCGCACCGCCTTCGCAGCATCTACAAGGGCACCAAGACCGCCGAGGGCATCGTCGATGCGATTCGACCGGCGCGGAAGCTGCTGCTCACCGCGACGCCGCTCCAGAACTCTCTCTGGGAACTCTACGGGCTCGTCAGCATCCTCGACCCCGACCTGTTCGGAAGTCCCGAGGCCTTCCAAGCGCAGTTCCTCTCGAACGACGACGTAGAGGAGCGCGATGCCTCGCTGCGCGAGCGGCTCCAGCACGTCTGCAAGCGCACCCTCCGGCGGCAGGTGCTCGAGTATATCCCCTTCACCAACCGCTTCACGCACACCGCAGACTTCGTTCCCTCGAAGGCCGAGGAGCAGCTCTACGAAGAAGTCTCTGCGTACCTGCAGCGCGAGGTGTTGGTCGCGCTGCCGAACGCGCGCCGCAAGCTCATCACGCTCATCATGCGCAAGCTGCTTGCGTCGTCGTCGGCCGCCATCGGCGCAACCCTCGCGAAGTTCGCGGCGCGCCTGTCCGAGCAGCAGAAGCTCCCGATCCCCGTAGAGGAGTCGCTGGCTCAGGACTTCGAGTCGATGGCCGAGATTGACGAGGAGTGGAGCGGTGATGATGGCGACACCGCAGCCGAGCCGACGACGCCAGACTCGAGCTCGGAGGCGACGATCGAGCTGGCCGATCTCCAGCGCTTCGTGCAGCTCGCGCAGTCGGTCGAGTGTGATTCCAAGGCGACGAAGCTCGTCGAAGTTCTGCCAACGGCCTTCAAGCTCGCCCAGGAGAAGGGAGCCGCACGCAAGGCAGTCCTCTTCACGGAGTCGGTGAAGACGCAGGAGTACCTGTTCAAGCTCCTCTCCGAGAGCGGGTACGCCGGCCAGATCGTGCTGATGAACGGCACGAACAACGACGAGACGTCCAGGCGCATCTACGCCGAGTGGAAAGCTCGCAACGAGCACCGCTGGGACAACGTCTCTTCGGGTTCAAAGAGCGCCGACATGAAGGCAGCCATCGTCGACGAGTTCCGCGAGCGTGGCATGCTGCTCCTGGCCACCGAGTCGGCGGCCGAGGGCGTGAACCTCCAGTTCTGCTCCATCGTCATCAACTACGACCTGCCGTGGAATCCGCAGCGCATCGAGCAGCGCATCGGCCGCTGCCACCGCTACGGCCAAAAGACCGACGTCCTCGTCGTGAACTTCCTCAACCGGAAGAACGAAGCCGACAAGCGCGTGTTCGAGCTGCTCGACCAGAAGTTCAACCTGTTCAAGGGCGTCTTCGGTGCGAGCGACGACGTGCTCGGCGCGGTCGAGAGCGGCGTCGATCTCGAGATGCGTATCGCCGCCATCTACCAAGACTGCCGCACGCCCGAGCAAATCAAGACCGCCTTTGATGCGCTGCAGGTCGAGTTCGACGAGAAGATCAAGGCAGGCATCAGCTCGGCGCGGCGCGCGTTCCTCGAGAACTTCGACGCCGAGGTCCACGACCGGCTGCGCGTTCACAAGGGCGCGGCCAAGCAGTCACTCGGCGAGCAGCAGCGCATGCTGCTCGATCTCGCCAGGTTCGGTCTCGACGGTCGCGCGACTTTTGACGAAGACGAACCCCGATTCTGGGTAAGGCCTGTGGGGGCTGCGGAACCCCAGAGGTATCACCTTGAATGGCAACGAGCGGAGGCGTTGGGCGACGCGTTCTTCCGCGTCGAACACCCGCTCGCTGAAGAACTGATCGAGAAGGCCTCCAAGGCGGCAACAAAAGTTGCCGAGGTGGCATTCGAGTACGAGGCGCACGCAAGCGCCCTCGAACGCTACCGGGGCACGTCGGGCTGGCTCGAGGTCTCGAAGCTCACCGCAGAAGCCGTTGGGCGCATCGAGGAGTTCCTCCTGGTCGCCGCGTGTGATGCCGACGGCAAGCACGTCGAGCCGGACGTGGCGACCAAGCTGTTCTCCCTCTCAGGACGAGCGTCGGATGCCGCTGCGGGAGCTGTGCCCGCTGTGTTGAACGAGATCCGCGACAAGCTGCGCAGCTTCCGCTTGCAGGACCTCCAGGAGCGAAACGAAGAGTTCTTCCACGAGGAGGAAGACAAGCTCGACCGCTGGGCCGAAGACGTGAAGTTTGGGCTTGAGCGCGAGCTGCGCGACATCGACACGCAGATCAAAGCGGCCAAGAAGACCTCGAAGTCGGTGGTCGCTCTCGCAGAGAAGCTCGAAGCCCAGAAGGTGCTCAAGGCGCTGGAGGCGAAGCGGAACATGAAGCGCCGGCAACTCTTCGATGCTCAAGACGAAGTAGTGAAGCGGCGTGACGCGCTCATCGAGGACATTGAGAAGCAGCTTCAAACCAAGACCAGTGTCGAATCGGTCTTCACGCTGCGCTGGACACTGGTCGACGGAGCGAGCGCATGACGATGCCGGGGACGAAGCGATGACGAACCGATTGAAACGACTGGAACTGACCTGGATCGGCAAGGAGGACCGGCCCCGCCTGGAGCCGCGCATCCTCCTTGAGGAACAAGAGCTGTCCTACGCGAAGCGCATCTCGAACGAGGACATCTTCGATAACCGGTTGATCTACGGCGACAACCTGCTCGCCCTGAAGGCGCTGGAGCAGGAGTTCACCGGGAAATTTCGCTGCGTCTACATCGATCCTCCGTTCAACACGGGGCAGGCCTTTGAGGAGTACAATGACGGCATCGAGCATTCGATCTGGCTGACGCTCCTTCGCGACCGCCTGCAGATCCTTCACTCGCTGCTTGCAGACGATGGAACGCTATACGTCCATATCGACGACAATGAACTCGGCTATTTGATCGTCTTGCTCGACGAAATATGGGGGCGGGCGAACCGCGCGTCGATCATCACGTTCAAGCAAGGTGCTCCTACAGGGCACAAGGCGATCAATCCGGGGTGCGTCACGACCACGAATTTCGTCCTGATCTATGCAAAGGACAAATCAAAGTGGTCGCCGAACCGGCTGTTCGTCGCCCGCGACCGAGACAAGCGCTACTCGCAGTTCGTTCTCAACCGGAATGAGCCGTATGACAAGTGGGAGATCGTTCCGCTTATCGAAGGGTATGCGGCTGCGGAGGGAATCGACGTCCGTGAGGCGCGCGCGCAGACGAAGGCCGAGCCCGAGCTACTCGATGCCTTTGTCATGAAGAACGTCCAGTCCGTATGTCGCCTTGCAAGACCCGACTACAAGGCCGTCAGCGAGGCCGCGCGCAATATGATCGATCGCTCAAAGGCAAAGCCTGAGCGCATTTTCCACTTGACTCGCGAGGACCACTCGGACTTCTTCTTCATTCGTGGGGAGCGGATTCTCTTCTACGAGAACAAGATCAAGGTGATCGATGGGCAGGAGATGTCCGGTGAACCCCTCACCACTCTCTGGGACGACCTGTTGTCGAACAACCTGCACAAAGAGGGCGGCGTCGCCTTCCCGAAGAACAAGAAGCCCGAAGCGCTATTGAAGCGTGCTTTGGAACTCTCCACGAAGCCGGGAGACTGGGTCTTGGATTCGTTCGCAGGCTCGGGGACGACCGGCGCAGTCGCGCAAAAGATGGGGCGACGCTGGGTGATGATCGAACTCGGAGAGCATTGCCACAGCCTCATCCTTCCGCGTATCCGCTCTGTGATCGACGGCACCGACGCGAGTGGCGTCACCTCCGACGTCGGCTGGAAGGGTGGTGGCGGTTTCCGCTTTTTCAAGCTCGCCCCCTCACTCCTCGAGAAGGACAAGTGGGGAAATTGGATCGTCAGCAAGCAGTACAAACCCGAGATGCTTGCCGAGGCGATGTGCAAGCTCGAAGGCTTCCGCTACGCGCCTGACCGCGAGGTGTTCTGGAACCACGGCCACTCGACCGAGCGCGACTTCATCTACGTCACCACGCAGAACCTCAGCCCCGACCAGCTCCGCTTCATCAGCGAGCAGGTTGGCCCGGAGCGCACGCTCCTCATCTGCTGTGGTGCCTTCCGGGGCAAGCCCGACTTCCCGAACCTCACGGTGAAGAAGATCCCGCAGGCGGTACTCTCGCGCTGCGAGTGGGGCAAGGTCGACTACAGCCTCAATGTGACTGAGCAGGCCCCGGTCGTCGCCGTCGAGGAAGCGAAGGCCGACGCGTCGACCGCCGACGGTACAAAGACCAAGACCGGCGGGCGGCGCAAGAAGGCGACGCCGGTGCAAGCACTCCCGCTGTTCGCCGGGATCGACAACGGGAGCAAGTAATGGCCAGCCGTCACGTCAACAGCATCACCGGACGCCTCTCTCTTCGCTCCCCGCAGAAGAAGTCTCTCGAGATCCTCGACCGCGTCATGGAGATCGCGCAGCCGCACAAGAGCCGCGACCTCAATGCGGCGCTCGACGTCATCCGCTCGGAGTACCCGACGGTGGAGGACTTTGAGCACGCGTTCCCGAGCCTGTGCTTCGCGCTCGCCACCGGCGTCGGCAAGACGCGGCTCATGGGTGCGTTCATCACGTACCTGCACCTTGAGCACGACATCCGGCACTTCTTCGTGCTGGCCCCGAACCTCACCATCTACAACAAGCTCGTCGCCGACTTCACGCCCAACACGCCGAAGTACGTATTCCAGGGCATCGCCGAGTTCGCCATCAATGCCCCGCGATTGGTCACCGCCGGCAACTACGAGCACGCCTCCAGTGCAACGACGCAGGGGCAGTTGTTCCGAGGCGTCGAGGTCAACGTCTTCAATATCTCGAAGTTCAACGAGAAGGCGAAGGCCACTGACGAGGAAGGAAAGAAGACGCTCAAGGTGCGGCGCCTCTCCGAGTTCCTCGGCCAGTCGTACTTCGACTACCTTGCCGGGCTCGACGACCTCGTACTCATCATGGATGAGGCGCACCGCTACCGAGCCGACACCAGCGCGAAGTCGATTGAAGAGTTGAAGCCGGTGCTCGGCTTCGAATTCACCGCGACGCCGCAGATTGAATCCGGCGGCAAGGCCACGCGCTTCAAGAACGTCATCTTCGACTACCCGCTCTCGAAGGCGATGCAGGACGGCTACGTGAAGGCTCCCGCCGTCGCGACGCGCAAGGAGCTCGTCACGAAGGAGATGAGCAAGAGCGCGCTGGAGCGGCTCAAACTTGAGGATGGCGTGCGTGTTCACGAGTCGACGAAGGTCGACCTCGAGGTGTATGCGCAGCAGAACAGCGAGCGGAAGGTCAAGCCGTTCATGCTCGTTATCGCGGAGGACACCGGCCACGCGAGCGAGCTCGTGAAGCTCATCGAGGATCCGCAGTTCTTCGAGGGGCGCTACAAGGGCCGAGTCATCCAGGTCCACTCCGGCCAGAAGGGCGCGGAGAAGGACGAGAACATTGAGCGGCTGCTCTCGGTCGAGAGGTCCGATTCTCCGACGGAGATCGTCGTCCACGTCAACATGCTCAAAGAGGGATGGGATGTCACCAACCTCTACACCATCGTGCCGCTGCGCACGGCGGACTCGCGCACGCTGGTGGAGCAGTCGATCGGCCGTGGCCTGCGTCTTCCGTTTGGCAAGCGCACTGGCGTCGCTGCCGTTGATCGCTTGACCATCATCGCGCACGACCGCTTCCAGGACATCGTCGATGAGGCGAAGAGGGGTGGCTACTCGTTCAGCACGGTGAACATCGGCACCGACGTCGACGAGAAGCCGAAGCAGACCGTCGTGGTCGCGCCGTCGTTCGAGACCGCGCTTGGCATCACCCCGCCGGAGCCCGAGGGAGCACCGTCACCGACGGCACCGAGTCCCGGCATGAAGCCGGCAGCGCCCGCGCCTGTGGCGCCGCCCAAGTTCACCAAGCCCGAGGAGGTCGCGGCAGCGAAGGCAACGCTCGACGCCATCGCCAAGATCGTCCGCGATCCGAAGCTCGTTCCTGGTCCGGCGGCGCTCCAAAGCCCCGAGGTTCAGAAAAAGATTGCTCAGGTCGTGAAGGAGTCCTCGAAGGGCCAGCTCGCACTGCTAGGGGCGGTCGGAGTCCTCAGCGAGAAAAGACTCAACGAGGTCGTGCAACAGGCGACGGCCATCTACGTCGAACACATCATCGCTATCCCGCGCGTCATCGTGCTGCCGAAGGGAGTGGTGAAGGCGGGCTTCAGTGACTTCTCGTTGAACCTTTCGTCGTTCCGGCTGCAGCCGGTCTCGAAGGAGATCCTCGTTCGGCACCTCGAGAGCGGCGACGAACACGTCATCGGTGCGCTCACGGGAGGTGCTGCTGAGGAGCGGCTCGAGGACTACGTGGTACGTACCCTGATCGACTTCGACGACATCAGCTACGACGACCAGGCGGACCTGCTCTACAAGCTCGCCGGAGAGTTGGTCACGCACCTGCGCTCGTACCTGAAGGACGACGACGAGGTCCGCAACGTTCTCATCTTCCATGCGAAGCAGATCGGCGAGCTTGTTCACGCGCAGATGCAGCCGCACGTGTGGGAGGAGGCTTCGTCCTACGAGGCCGTGGTGAACCAGGGCTTCTCCGACGTGCGTTCGCAGGCTTTTGCAGCGCCCGCGGGCGAAGTCGTTCGCCAGTTTGATGTGCCGATCGACAACAAGATCGACATCCGCAAGATGCTCTTCAGTGGGTTCAAGAAGTGCCTGTACCCGACGCAGAAGTTCGACTCGGACACAGAGCGCCGCTTCACGGTCGTTATCGAGAAGGACAAGACTGTCATCAAGTGGTTCAAGCCCGGCAAGCGCGTCTTCCAGATCTGCTACTCGAACGATGCCGACTATGAGCCCGACTTCGTCGTCGAGACCGAGACCGAGAAGCTGATCTGCGAGCCGAAGGGCGCGGACCGAATGACTGACCCGGTGGTCCTTGCCAAGGCACGCGCAGCGGCCACGTGGTGCAAGCACGCTACCGCTCACGAGACGGCCAACAAGGGCAAGCCGTGGCGCTACCTCCTCATCCCGCACGACGTCATCGCCGACAACATGACCCTCGACGGACTGGCGAAGACCTACACGTTCGCAGCGCCCGAGGAGGGGAAGTAGGCATATGCGCCCGAGCAAGCTTTCCCTCGTTGAGATGTTCGAGAAGCAGCGGCGCTACGTCGTGCCGCTCTTCCAGCGCCCTTACGTCTGGGTGCAGGACGAGCAGTGGGAGCCTCTCTGGCAAGACATCACGGGTCGCGCAGACTCCATCCTTGAGCGCGAGGCGCGAGGAACTCGCAGCGACCGCATTGAGAACCACTTCCTCGGTGCCGTGGTTCTCAACCAGATCAGGGTCTACGGCAAGGAGGTCGACGCCGTCGAGGTGATCGACGGGCAGCAACGCCTGACGACACTACAGCTCCTGCTCGCCGCCTTCCGCGACGTGGTCAAGGGCACGGAGGAGAGGCGTCTCGTCGACGACCTCACTCGGCTCACCGAGAACAGCGGTGTGCTCGCGTCGGAGATCGAGCGCTTCAAGGTCTGGCCGACGAATGCCGATCGGCGTGACTTCGAGGCAGCTCTGGTTGCGGGTTCCGTTGCTGACCTCGAAGCCAAGTACCCGCTCCAGCGCCGCAAGTACGCCCGCAAGTTTGACCCGCGCCCGCGCCTCGTGGAGACCTACTTGTTCTTCTCCCGGCGCGTCAGCGAGTTCTGCTCGGTCGCGCCGGAGGGGGCACCGGAGAACGCTGAGACGCCTGCGCTGCCGACGTTCTCGGCGGACCGCGCCTACGCGCTCTTCGAGGCGCTCAAGCGCCACATCCAGCTCGTCGTGATCGAGCTCGAAGACGACGACGATCCCCAGGTCATCTTCGAGACCCTCAACGCGCGCGGCGTTCCGCTGTTGCCGTCGGACCTCATTCGCAACTTCGTCTTCCTGAAGGCCACCCAACAGGGCGAGAGCGCCGAGGACCTCTACAATGCTCACTGGAAGGAGTACGACGAGCGCCCCGCAGAGGCGGGCGCCGGCAAGAACGAGCACTTCTGGAAGTTGGAGGAGCGCCAAGGCCGCGTGAAGCGCCCGCGCCTCGACCTGTTCATGCACCACTACGTCCAGTACCGGTCGGCGCAGGACCTCTCGATCGGCCACCTGTTCCAGGCCTTCCGGTCGTGGTGGGGGGCGAAGGCGAAGCGGAGCGTCTCCGCCGAGCTGAAGGAGCTGCGACGGCACAGCGACGTCTTTGCAAACGTGCTCGTTCCCGACGGCAACGGGCGCACCGCGCTCTTCGCCAAACGCCTCCAGGCGCTCGACACGAGCACCGTCTACCCGGTGCTCCTCTTGCTCCTCGTCGGAGGGAAGGACCGCGTGGTCGCGGGCGATCTCGACGGCATCGTGACCGACCTTGAGTCGTACCTGGTTCGTCGCATGGTCTGCGACCTCGGCACGAAGAACTACAACCGCTTCTTCCTCTCGATGCTCCAGAAGCTCCGCGGCTCGACGGGCCCGATCTCGCGCGCGACGGTCCAGCAGATGATGCTCGCGCCAGACGGCTCGGCGGGCGAGTGGCCCGACGACAAGAAGTTCGCCAAGGCGTGGCTGGAGAAGCCGCTCTACGAGACGCTCAAGCCGATGCGCTGCTCGATGCTCCTTGAGGCCCTCGACCGCGCCATGCTGACGTCGAAGCAGGAGGCGGTGACCATCAACGGTAAGCTCACGGTGGAGCATGTGCTCCCGCAGCAGTGGGCGCCGCCCGCGTGGCCTGAGCTGCCCGCCGAGGCCGGCAACGACGACGAGACCGCCATCGAGCGCCGTGGGCGCTTGCTGCACGCGATTGGGAACCTGACGCTGCTCACGCAGGAGCTGAACTCGTCCGTGAGCAACGGCCCGTTCGCGACCAAGCGCCCCGAGATTGCCAAGCAGAGCGTCCTTCGCCTGAACACCTACTTCCAGGACGTGACGACCTGGGACGAGGCCGAGATCGTGAAGCGCGGCGAGATGCTGCTCGAAGTAGCGAAGCGCATCTGGCCCCGGCCAACCGCTGCGTGACCGCGTCACGGAGACGGGCGCGTAGGCGTCGCCAGCGGGCGTTTGACTACCGGATATTCGGGGCCGGCGAGAAGCGTGCGTCGGCGAACGCGTCATTGCATGCACAGTTCTACGGATGGGTCCGAAGAATGCTGGGCTTGACGGGGCGAAAGTGGGTGAGTGTGCGCGGCTTTCTCTGTGGCGCCAGGCCTCGCGTGACAGGGCGTGGCAGAATTCTGGCCCGCCAGCTGCGGTCGGCAAGAATGGCAAGATGCGGGTCTTCGTGAAGGCGCTGGTCGAGACGATGCGCTCAGCCCTGCGGAGCCGTTCGGAGCTGGCGCTGGAGAACCTGGCCCTTCGACAGCAACTCGCTGTCTTCCGTGAGAGGCGCCCATCCCCGAGGCTTGCCCGGGGCGACCGCATCTTCTGGGTCGTTCTCCAACGCCTTTGGCAGGATTGGCGGAGGCCATTGTGCCTGGTTCAGCCGGCGACAGTGGTGAAGTGGCATCGGATGGGCTTTCGGCTCTTCTGGCGCTGGACGTCCCGGCGTCGGGTGGGGCGGCCTCGGGCAGCTCCGGAACTGCGCGCGTTGATTCGGCGCATGGCCGAAGCCAACCCGACCTGGGGTGCCCCGCGGATTCACGGGGAGTTACTGAAGCTGGGGATGGAGGTAGGCCAGACAACGGTCGCTCGGTACATGCCCAGACCGAGAAGGGGAGCGCCGAAACCGTCACCAACATGGCGGAACTTCTTGCGCTTGCATCTGGCGGAGTCCGCGGGGATGGACTTCTTTGTCATTCCGACTGCGACGTTTGGAGTGCTGTTGGGATTTGTGGTTGTGAGTCACCGAGACAGGCAAATCCTCCACCTCAATGTGACAGCTCACCCGACGGAAGAATGGACGAAGCAGCAGTTGCGAGAGGCCTTTCCCTGGACCAGTGCTCCGAGATACTTGCACAGAGATAGGGACAAGCTCTACTCCGAGGGCGTTCGCGCCACGCTTACCCATTTTGGGATTCGCGAGGTGCCGAGTGCAGCACGGTGTCCGTGGCAGAACCCCTATGCGGAGAGAGTCATCGGCTCGATACGTAGGGAGCTGCTGGACCATGTCGTCGTCCTGAACGAAGCCCACGCTCGGCGCCTGCTGCGCGAGTACCAGCGCTACTACAATGCGAGCCGGACGCACCTGTCGCTCGGGAAAGATGCGCCCGAGACGCGTGAGGTGCAGGGCCCGGATCACGGAGCCAAGGTGATAGAGCTACGGGAAGTCTTCGGGCTCCACCACCGGTACGAGCGCCGCGCTGCGTAGCGTCTGGGTCCTTCTACCAACACCCTCGCAGATCCGCGCATGCTGCATCAGCCCACCTGCGTTCGCAGGACGGCAGGGGAGTGTCCACACGCGGGCAGAGAGGTGTTGAGGCGTCTGAGCCGGGCGTAATCCCGACCTCCATGAAATGGAAGAGAGGACCGAGCGGCTCGTCATGCGCATCGCTCACGTCATGACGCGCGTTTTGACGCAGCTTTGACGCACTCATGACGCAGCGACCGAATTTTGGGTAGGCACAGGAGAGAGACGCCTTCCCAGAAACTTCAGAGCGGAAAGAGCGGGTCTCCAGGGGAATGTTGTTAACCGCCTCCCCAAAAATTAACAGCACCTGTTAACCACTCTCGACCTCTCTCTCCCCAAAACAGGTGAAAGAGCGGTCCAGAGAGCCCAATCAGCGGCGGAGGAGAGGGGGCATCTCGCTCTGCGGGGTAGAGAGCCGAGAGCGCCCTCTTCAGCACCGCGAGCCAAAATCCCTTGGGATTCAGCGGCTTAAGCACGAAGGCCCCGCGATATCATCGCGAGGCCCTTGTTAAACAAAAAGGGCCCTACCAGTTGGTAGGGCCCTTCAAGTAGCTCCCCGACGAGGACTCGAACCTCGGACCTAGTGATTAACAGTCACCCGCTCTACCGGCTGAGCTATCGGGGAATATGTCGTCCCGGCGGAACCGCGTTGCCGTGATGAGGCGCTTTCTAGAGAATGGTGCCCGCTCTGTCAACAGTCCCTTTTGATCCGCTCTCCCGGCTTCGCCTCCAGCCCTGGTCCGCACTCGCCGGCCTGGGCCCTGTGGCGGCCGATTCCATCGCCCAGGTGCTCGCCGGCTCCGCCGCTGAGCGCGTGCTCGACCGCACTCTGCGTGACCATCGCTCCCTGACCCGCGAGCAGCGCCAGGCCCTCAAGGAAGCCGTTTTCAACGTCGGGCTCTGGCGGCGCCGCCTCGGGTTCCTCCTGGGCCGGGAGGACGTCGCGCCTCTCTCCCTGCTCCATGCCCTGCTGCACGGCCTCGCCGGCCTCCCAGCCGTGGAAGCCGCCTCCCTGGCCGGGCTGGAGGAGGGGGCTCCGCCTTTCTTGGACGCGTCTTCGCCCCCCTCACTCGCGCTCCGGGCCTCCCTGCCGGACTGGCTCGCCGAGCACTTCACCCGGGAACTCGGGCCCGAGGCCGACGACTTCTGTGCCCACCTGAACGTCCCGGGCCCCATCACCCTCCGGGCCAACGTCCTGCGCACCGCCCGAGAGGCCCTCGCCGAGCGGCTTCGCTCCGAGGGCGTCGAGACGCGCCCCGGCCCCTGGAGCCCGCTGGCGCTCCATATCGAGGGGCCCCGGCCCAACCTCTATGGGCTCCGCGCCCTCCAGGAGGGCCTGTTCGAGGTCCAGGACGAGGGCAGCCAGCTCCTGGGGCTCCTCGTGGGCGCCCAGCCTGGAGAGACGGTGCTGGACCTCTGCGCCGGCGCGGGCGGGAAGACGCTCCAACTGGGCGCGGACATGAAGGACTCGGGGCGGCTCCTGGCCTATGACCCGGACCCCGAGCGGCTCGACCGGCTCCTCCAGCGCTCCGCCCGCGCGCACCTCACCCGGGTCCAGGTGCTCCGGAGCCTCCCCGAGCACCTCGAAGCGGACCGGGTGCTCGTGGACGCCCCGTGCTCCGAGCTGGGTTCCCTGCGCCGGGGCCCTGACCAGCGCTTCCGCATCCAGCCGGAGGTGCTCACCCGGTTCCCGGCGCTCCAGCAGGACATCCTCCAGCGCGGGGCCCGCCTGGTGCGCCCCGGCGGGCGGCTCGTCTACGCCACCTGCACCGTCAACCGCGCGGAGAACGAGGACGTCGTCGCCGCCTTCCTGGAATCCCGCCCGGACTTCCACCTCGTGCGGCCCGGGACGGGGTGGCTCCCCGACGCGTGTCTCCGGGACGGCTTCCTCTTCGTCGCGCCGCACCGGCATGGCACGGACGCCTTCTTCGCGGCCGTCCTGGAGCGCTCGGCAGGGTAGGGGCAGGAGCGGCAGGCGGTCGCAGTGTCCGTGTCCCGACGGACGGGGGAACTCAACGCTTCGCCCGTCCAGGCCGCGAATCACCGTGCCGCCCGAGCCCCGGATGCTATGAAGCGCACCGTGCGCTGGCTCAAGCCCCTTCCGCTCCGTCCTCGCGACGCCGTGCATGTCGTCGCCCCCTCCGGGCCCTTCGACCGCCCGAGCTTCGAGGCCGGCCTGGCCGTCATCGCCGAGCGCTACCGCCCCATCCACGGCTCCGACCTCTTCTCCGCCCACCGCTACCTCGCGGGCGACGACGCGCGCCGGGGCGGCGAGCTGTCGCGCGCCCTGCTGGACCGGGACGCTCGCGCCATCTTCAGCGCCCGTGGTGGCTACGGCAGCGCCCGGCTCCTGCCGGACCTCCCCTTCGCGGACGCCTCGCACGCGGCCTTCGTCGGCTTCTCCGACCTCACCTCCGTACACGGAGCGCTCCAGGCGCTGGGGCGCGTCTCCTTCCACGGGCCCGTCCTCACGCAGCTCGGTCGGCAGCCCCCCTCGGTGCGCGAGTACCTGTTCCGCCTCCTCGAGTCCCCCGAGGCGCCGCCCCCGCTGACGGGCTCGGCCACCTACGTGCCCGGCATGGCGGAGGGGCACCTCGTGGGCGGCAACCTGTCCGTGCTGTCGCGCCTCATCGGCACCTCGTATCTGCCGCCGCTCGACGGCGCTGTGCTGCTGCTGGAGGACGTCACCGAGCGCCCGTACCGCCTCGACCGCATGTGGACCCACCTGCGCCTGGCGGGTGTCTTCTCGCGCGTGCGCGGCATCGTCCTGGGCGACTTCACCGGGTGCGAGGAGAAGGGCGCGGACTACTCCAGCGCCGACGTGCTCCGAGAGCTCGCGCGCGAGGCGGGCCTCCCCTGCGCCGCGGGCTTCCCCATTGGCCACGGTGACCTCAACTACCCCGTGGCGCTCGGCACCCAGGTCCGCCTGGACGCGGACGCCGCGCGCCTCACCTTCCTCGAAGGAGCCGTGCGCGCATGAGTGGCGGTACCCACCCCATCGCGATTCTGCAGAAGGTCCTCGACGATGCCTGTGCCCTGGGCGTCTTCCCCTCGGCCCAGGCCGTCGTCCTGCACCGGGGCGTCCAGGTGTTCGGCGGCGTCGCGGGCAACGTCTCTGGCGACACGCGCTTCGACCTGGCGTCGCTCACCAAGGTCATCAGCACCACCTCGCTCTTCCTCCGCCTCTGGACGGAAGGGAAGGTAGGCCCGGAGACGCTGGTGTCCCGCTACTTCCCGGGCACTCCGGTGGGCGACGCGGGCGTCACCGTGGCGGACCTGCTCTACCACCGCTCCGGTCTGCCGCCCTTCGTGCCCTTCTTCGCGCAGGCGCTCACCGTGCACCCCGAGTTGCTCGACGCGGACTGTCCCTCCGCCCTGCGCGCCCGCGTCCGCGACGAGGTCATCCAGGCCGCCGCCGCCACGCCGCTCGCCGCCGAGCCCGGGACGCGCGCCGCCTACAGCGACGTGGGCTTCATCCTCCTGGGCGAGATCCTCTCGCGGGCCGCGGGCGCTCCGCTGGACACGCTCTTCTCCCGCCACGTCGCCGAGCCCCTGGGCCTCGGCGCCCGCTTCCACCGCCTCACCGACTTCCCCGCGGACGCCATGCCCGCGCCCACCGGCGCCACCCGCCCGCGCGAGCCCGCTCCGGGGCAGGAGACGCTGTGGAAGGACGTGCCCACCCAGCCCACGCGCCCGGGCGAAGTGGACGACGACAACGCCTGGGTGATGGACGGCGTCGCCGGCCACGCGGGCCTCTTCGGCACCGCCGTGGACGTGGCCCGCTTCGGCCAGGCCGTGCTGGACGGCTGCGCGGGCGGGGCCATCATCGCGCCGGGGCCGCTGTGGCACCGCGCGCTGGCCACGGACCCGAAGGTGCAGGCCAGCACCCGCTCCATGGGCTTCGACTCGCCGTCCGAGGGCGTGTCCAGCGCCGGGCACTACATTGGCGACACCCCGCCGGGCGCGGTGGGGCACCTGGGCTTCACCGGCACCAGCCTCTGGGTGGACCTGCGCCGCTCGCTGGTGGTGGCGCTGGTGACGAACCGCGTGGCCAACGGCCGCCAGGAAACGCGCATCCGGGACTTCCGCCCGCTCTTCCATGACTTCGTCGTGGAGGCGCTCGAGCTCACTGAAACGAAGCAGGGACACCATGGCTGACGACAACGGAAACGTGCTCGACACCCTCGAACCCGGCAGCGTGCGCCGCGTCCACCTGGTGGGCGTGGCGGGCACGGGCATGGGCTCCTTCGCCGGCATGCTCAAGGCCGCCGGCTACGACGTCACCGGCAGCGACGAGAATGTCTACCCGCCCATGAGCGACATGCTCCGGACGTGGGGCATCCCCGCCTCCACGCCGTACCGTCCGGAGAACCTGGACGCGGCGAAGCCGGACCTCGTCATCATCGGCAACGTCATCCGCCGGGTGAATCCCGAGGCCACCGCCGTGCGCGAGCGCGGCCTGAAGCAGATGAGCTTCCCCGCCGCGCTGGGCTCGCTCTTCCTGGACCGCGCGCACTCCGTCGTCGTGGCCGGCACGCACGGGAAGACGACGACGTCCTCGCTCATCGCCCACGTGCTGGTGGCCGCGGGCAAGGACCCGTCCTTCCTGGTGGGCGGCGTCACCCAGAACTACGCGGGCAACTACCGCGTGGGGAAGGGGCCGCACTTCGTCGTCGAGGGCGACGAGTACGACACCGCGTACTGGGACAAGGGCTCCAAGTTCCTCCACTACCGGCCACGCACCGCCATCCTCACCAGCGTGGAGTTCGACCACGCGGACATCTTCCGCGACCTGCCGCACTACGAGGCGACCTTCGAGAAGTTCGTCCGGCTCATCCCCCAGGACGGGCAGCTCGTCGTCTGCGCCGCCTACCCCAACGCCGTGAAGCTGTCGCGCGAGGGGTGCAAGGGGCGCGTGGTGACGTACGTGGCGAAGGAGGGCGCGGACGCGGACTACACGCCACGCAACCTGTCCTTCGGCCCGGACGGCGCCCGCTTCGACGTGGTGGCCCATGGAGAATCACTGGGCACCGTGCAGCTCCCCATGGGCGGCGCGCACAACGTGGAGAACGCGCTGGCCGTCATCGCCGCGGCGCGGGGCCTGGGGCTCACCTTCGACGAAGTCGCCCAGGGGCTGGCCACCTTCAGCGGCGTGAAGCGCCGGCAGGAGCTTCGCGGCGAGCCGGACGGCGTCATGGTCATTGACGACTTCGCGCACCACCCGACGGCGGTGCGGGAGACCATCGCCGCCGTCCACCACCGCTACCCGGAGCGGCGGCTGTGGGCGATTTTCGAGCCGCGCTCCAACACCAGCCGGCGCAACATCCACCAGGAGGACTACGCCCACGCCTTCACCGGCGCGACCCGCGCCAGCCTCAAGGTGCCCGAGCGCCACGACAAGGTGCCCGTGGGCGAGGAGCTGGACGTGCGCAAGCTCGTCTCGGACCTCCAGGCCCAGGGCATCCCCGCCGAGGGCGCCACGGACGTGCAGACCCTGGTGGACCTGGCCGCCCGCGAGGCCCGCCCCGGCGACGTGCTGCTGGTGATGAGCAACGGGGCCTTCGGTGGTTTCATCGACAAGGTGCTCGTGGCCCTCTCGGCCCGGGCTCGGAAGGGAGCCTGACATGCCGCGCCTGCCATTCGCCGTCGTCGTGGGAACGCTCGCGCTGTCCGGCTGCGCGAGCCGCCCCGCCATGCCGCCTCCGGTGCCGGAGGGGCAGGGGGCTGCGCAGCCGCTGGACTTCCAGGTGAAGCGCTACCCCGGCGGTGAGCCGTACGACGTCGCCTCGGACCGGGGCAGCGTGGTGGTGCTCGACGTGTGGGCCACCTGGTGCGAGCCCTGCAAGGACGCGCTGCCCTACTACCAGGACCTCGCGAACGAGTACGCGGCCCAGGGCTTGAAGGTGTACGCGCTCAACATCGACGAGGACCCGCGCGCCATCCCCGCCTTCCTGGCGGAGACGAAGGTGACGCTGCCCGTCCTCATGGACGAGAACGCTCAGGTGGCCGAGCGCACCCTCAAGGTGCGGGGCATGCCCACCACGTACTTCATTGACCGCAAGGGCGTGGTGCGCCACGTCCATGAAGGCTTCACCGAGGAGTTCCTCGCGAAGTACCAGACGGAGCTCGAGGCGCTGCTCGCCGAGCCCACCCCGTAGAGGAGCGCGTCATGTCCCAGGACTCACCCGACAGCCTGCGCCGCACCGCCGAGGAGGGCGCCCGGCTCGCCGGCCGCATCCTCGCGGACCGCTTCCTGGGCGAGCGCACCATCGAGTTCAAGGGGGGCATCGACCTGGTGACGGACGCGGACAAGGCCTCCGAGGAGGCGCTGCTGGCCTTCATCCGCGAGCGCCACCCGGAGCACGCCATCCTCGCGGAGGAGAGCGGCGCCACGCAGGGCACCGACAGCCTGCGCTGGCTGGTGGACCCGCTGGACGGCACCACCAACTACTCGCACCGTGTGCCGCACTTCTGCGTGAGCGTGGCGGTGGAGGGCCCCGGCGGCGTGCTGGCCGGCGTCGTCTATGACCCGATGCTGGACGAGCTGTTCTCCGCCGCGCGCGGGCAGGGCGCCACGCTCAACGGCCGTCCGCTGCGCGCCAGCACCGTGGCCTCGCTCCACCGGGCGCTGCTCTGCACGGGCTTCCCCTACGACGTGCGCGAGCGCCCGGATGGGCCCGTGGGCCTCTTCAGCCAACTCATCCTCCACGCGCAGGGCATGCGCCGCACGGGCAGCGCCGCCCTGGACCTGGCCTACGTGGCCGCGGGCCGCTTCGACGGCTTCTTCGAGTTCGGCTTGAAGCCGTGGGACATCGCCGCGGGCTCGCTGCTGGTGGAGGAGGCGGGGGGCGTCATCCGCCACATCTCCGGCGAGCCCTTCGAGGTGCTGCGCGGTGACGTGATTGCCTCCGCGCCCGCGCTGGCCCCGGCGCTGCTGGCCGAGTCGAAGCGCTTCGTGGACGGGCTGCGCGAACAGCCTCCGCGCGGCTGAGGCCCCAGGCTAGAAGAAGCTCTCCGGCACGAAGACGATGTCGCCGGGCTGGAGCATGAAGTTCTTCTCCCGCCCCACGCCGATGTCCTCCACGGGCACGCGAATCTTGCGCTCCTGCCCGCCCACCACGCGCGTCACCAGCGTGTTGTTCTTCGCCGCCAGCTTGGTGAAGCCGCCGGCCAGCGTAATCGCCTGGACGATGGACATCTCGTTGTCCACGGGGAAGGTACCCGGCTTCTGCACCTCGCCGAAGACGAACACCTTCTGCGAGTTGTACTCGCGGATGAGCACCGACACCTGAGGGCGCCGCACATAGCGCGCCAGGCAGTCGCGCAGCTGGTCCGCCGCCGAGCTGGGCGTCGTCCCCGACAGCGGCACCTTGCCGCACAGCGGGTAGTCAATGGTGCCCTCGCCGGACAGCCGCCAGGTGCCGGAGTGCTCGGGCTCCTGGAAGACGCGCACCTCCACCACGTCCCCGGGGCCCAGCCTGCCGCCCGTGGAACGCGCGGCTTCGGCCTCCGCCGCGGGAGTCGGGGCGGGCGGCGGCGGACGCCGCGACGTGCCGAAGCAGGCCGGCAGCGTCAGCAGGGACAGCACGGTGAGGGCGGCGCGGAAGCTGTTCATCTCCAAAAGGGACAGACGCTCACTCAGTACGTCACGGAGAGGCGGGCGTACCCCTCGTGCCGCGAGTAGTTGAGGCCGCCGCCATCCACCGATGATGAGCGGCTGCCCAGCATGTAGCCGGCCGCGCCCGTCAGCCACGGGTAGAACTGGTACTCCGGGCCGATATTCACCCCGACGACGGTGTCCTTCCGGCCGCCGTCGAAGCGCAGGAAGTCCACCGCGAGTCCACCGGTCACCGTCAGCTTGCCGCCGAAGAGGGCGCGCACCTCGCCGTAGCCCCGGTTGTCCGTGAAGAAGCCGTAGGCGGCCACGGGCTCCAGGGCGCGCAGGTAGCCCGCCTTGAAGCTCAGGGTGGGGCTGTAGAGGTAGGTGCCATCCAACTGCCCCAGCAAGGTGCCGCCGCCGGTGCTGTCGAAGTTCTGGCCCCAGCCCGCCTTGGCCGTGACGGCCACCTTGGGGGACACGAGGCCCGCCACGCCGCCCATGACTCGCAGCAGTGCGGCCCCCGGCGTGCTGTCATTGAAGTAGCTGCGCACGTCCAGGTTGGTGTCCAGCACCACCGCCGTCTTCGGCAGGAAGCGCCAGCGGCCCTCCGCGCCCACGCGCAGGTTGCCGTAGTCGAAGCGCTCCACGGCGGCCGGGTCACACACGCTTTCGGTACAGCCAATGGGGCTCACCGAGCTCAGCGGCTGGAAGAACTCCACCGCGTAGGCCACGCTGGGCGTCAGCTCCACCGCGCCGCCGCCGGGGCGCCACGGGGCCTTCACGCGCGCTTCATTGAAGAGGCTGAGCACGCCCACGCCCACGGCCGCGGTGCGCGTGCGGTCCGAGCGCGCGAACTGGTTCGACACCTCCAGCGACAGCGGGGCGTCCGGGTTGAAGCGCGCGTTGAGGTCCGCCGCGCCCTCCATGCGCGAGGCCGCGCTGGAGTTCTTCGTCACCAGGCCCGTGTACATCACGTAGTCCAGGTTGGCGCCCAGGTTGAACGCCAGGGTGGACGACGGAATCTCCAGCCGGAAGCCAGGGCGGAAGCGCAGCGCCACGTCGCTCGCCAGGTTGGCTGACACCGGGTCGCTGTTGGGCTCCGAGTTGCCGGTGGGCGAGAAGTAGCCCACGCCGCTGTCCAGCCGCGTCTCCAGGTCGAAGTAGGGGTGCAGCCGCCCGTTGCCCACCTTGAAGCCGTTGCCCCCGGTGGGAGGCGCCGCGATGCCCTGGGCGGAGGCCGTGCCGCCCAGCGCGAGCAGCGCCAGCGCACCCAGTCCTCCCCAGAATGTCGCGGGTTGCTTCATGGCTCAGGAGGGCTTCCCAGGTGTGAGGCGCATCTCCTCCCACCTTTCGTGCTTGCGGCCGGCGGCGTCATAACATGCGAGTCAGGCCGGACCGAACGTTTGTTACCGGACGGGGCTGGCGGGAGGTGGGCGTACCAGGACGATGTCGGGCGTGAGGGGACGGCTGGGGTCTCCTCCGGGGAGGTTGTTGGGCTCCTCCACCTCCACGAAGAGGTTCTCATCGGTGCGGAAGGCGAGCTGGCCGATGCACTCCTCGGCCTCCGAGCGGAGCTGTCCCACCTTCTGCTGGGCGATCATCACCTTGGTGAATTCGTGCTCGCTGGACGAGGACTCCTGGCGGGACACCGCCTCCTGGAGGGACACGTCCGCCTGCTCGGAGATGCGCAGCAGGCCCTTGATTTGGGTGAGCTTCTCGTTGGCGCAGTTGAGCTTCACCACGTCCTTGGTGCGCCGGGCCTCCTCCACCTTCCCCAACACCGAGCGCAGCACCTCGCGCATGACGCCCAGGGCCTGCGTGCTGCGCGCCAGCTTCGCCGAGTCCGGCACGTCGCGGGCCTGCTCCAGCGCCGCGGTGGCGGCGGGAGGGGCGGGTGGCGCGGCGGGGGACGGACCTTGTGCCGTCGCCATGCCGGCGGCCAGGACGGCGAGCATTCCGACAGTGCGCATGCGGCTCACGATGCCGCAGAGCGTAGAGGCAGGGGTGGGGGGTGTCAAACCAACACGAGGGCGATGAAAGTGGTCAGGACTGACTAATCAGACCTTCGTCGCGAGACGGACATTGGCCTCGCGCAGCCGGGCAGACAGGCTCCTGGCGATATTCACCACGATGAAGGTGAACCCATCTCCATGTGTCCTCCGGAACTCGCGGAGGTCCTGTGCGCAGAGCTGAAGGACGTCCACGTCCGTCATCGCGCGCACGGTGGCGGAGCGGAAGTCCTTGTCGATGAGGCCCATCTCCCCGAAGAACTCGGGCGGGGACAGCACCGCGAGCGGATGCAGGCCGCCCTGCGGCTGACGGCGAGCGACCTCCACCTGTCCGCGGACGACGACGAAGAGGCTGTCGCCCAAATCTCCTTCTTCGAAGATGACGTCCCCGGCCGCGAAGTGCCGCGCGCGCGCCAGCTCGGCGAGGTGGCCAAGCTCCGCGGAGGAGAGCATCTCGAAGAGTGGCGAGGCGGCGATGACGGACAGCTTCTCCATGGTCCCCCCCGGGGCCCGGCCGGGTGCTCCCGACACCGGGAGCCTAGCCCGCCGGCGCGAAGACGAAGGGGTAGGAAACGGCTGTCTCGTCGTCGGGTTTGAAGGGGAACACCCAGCTGCGGATGGTGGTGCGGATGCAGCTGCCCACCGCCTCGCTGCCCAGGGTGTTCTCCTCGATTTCAATGTCCCCGGCGCGGCCGGACGTCTTGATGGTGAAGCGCACCACCACCTTGCCCTTGAGGCGGGGATTGCGCTTGAGCTCCTTCTCGTAGCAGCTCTGGATGGCGGCCTTGCGCGCGCGCACGTAGCGGGCCAGGGCGTCGCGGTCCACGTCGGAGCTCTCGATTTCGGGCGTGGCGTCCTGCACGCGGCCCCTCACCACCGCCTCCTTCTTGTCGCCCAGGTCCACCTTGCCGCCGCCCTGGGTGCCGATGGCGCCGATGTCCGTCACCGTGCCCGTGCCACCGCCGCGAGGACCGCCGGTGGCGCCCACGGAGGCCTCGCGGGCCACGCCCACGCCGCCCGCGCCCGCCAGGGCCTCGGCGATGTCCCCGCCGCCACTGGCACCGCCCAGCACGTCCGCGAAGGCCCCCTGGCCGCCGCCGCTGTTGGAGCCCAGAATCTTCAGCAGGCCCTTGCCGGAGACCTTCTTCACCACCTCCGCGCGGCGCTGCTGGGCGGCGTCACCCGCGGGCTTGTCTTGCGCGGGCGAGTCCTCCTTGGGCGCCGCATCGGGCGTGTCGCTCCTGGGCGCTTCCGCGGCGCCGGTGTCCGCCGGCTTGAGGGCCTCCACCGGGCGCTGGGGGATGATGGCGCGCACGAAGCGGTCATCCAGCTCGTCCAGCTCCAGCTCGGCCACCTGCGGCGTCTCCGAGGTGATGATGAGGGCGGCGCCGGAGAAGTGGACCAGGAGCGAGGCGGCGAGGATGCCGAAGAAGACGCGGTCCATCGTCTTCCACCGGCTGACCATGACGTCCGCGGGCAGCACCGGCTTCGCCTCTTCGGGCGGCGGCGTGACGAACTGGAAGAAGAGGGTGACGTCACCCAGCTCCACCTTGCCGCGCGCGCTCTCCGGCAGGGGCAGGACGTGCAGGTCGCCGCGGCGGGTGGCCAGGCCCTGCGCGCGCAGGGCTTCGAAGTCCACGTCGGACGAGCCCAGGTTGACGCGGCCCTTCATGTCCGGCGCGATGACGAGCTGGAACTGCTGGTGCTGGTTCTCCAGCAGGGCGAAGCGTGCGGGCCGGCCCTCGGTGGCGGGCAGGACGATGGTGTTCTTCGCGTCGTGGCCGATGGTGACCGTTTCGCGGCGGACGTGGTGCTCTTCGACGATGCGGCCGTTCTGGATGACGCCGACGCGGAGCAGCTTGTTCTGCGAGGTGGCGGCCATGGGACTAGAAGGGTTCCTGTTCCACGCTCTTCTCGACCTTGGGCACGAAGCTCTCGGTGCGGCTGAGGTCGTCGAAGCTCAGGTTGGAGCGCTGGAGGATGTACATGGCCTGGGGCTTCTGGATGCGGCCCTCGACGGTGAGGGCTTCCAGGCGGATGACTCTGCGCGGGGCCTTCTTTGGCGCCGCGGCGCCGCTGCTGGACGAGGAGGCCTGACTGGCGTCCTGGGCCAGCACGGGCGCGGCGGCGAGCAGCACGATGAGGGCGAAGGCGGAGCGCATGGCGGATTTACTGGGCGTCGGTGGTGAGTCTACCCGAGCCGGTGGGCACCGGTGCAGCGGACGCGCCGTCCGGTGCCGGTGCCGGGCTGCTTGGGGTGGAGGTGGTGGAAGGTGAGGCGCCAGGCGCCGCGGCGCGCGTGCCTGGCTCCGGGTTGGACACCGTGGGGGTGGGCGGTGTTCCCTCGGGCGGCGTGGCCGCGGCGGCTTTCTGCGCCTCGGCGGCCTTGCGGAGCTGGTCCTTCTGCTCGCGCTCCAGCCGCCGCTCCTCGCGGTCCATGAGCTTGCGGGCGTCCTTCACGTACTGGGGGATGCGCTCATCGCGTCCGCCGCGCGCCTGGTAGCTGTCGAAGTGGGTGAGCGCCGTCTTGTAGCGCTTCAGCGTCTCCATCCCCGGCGGCTCCACGTCGAGGTAGAGGATGGCCAGGTTGAAGTACGCGTCCGCGGCGCCCGGCATCAGCAGCAGCACCTGTTCATACTCGGCGCGGGCCCGCGCGAAGTTCCCCTGGCCCCGGTGGGCGTTGCCCAGGTTGAGGCGGGCCGACGTGAAGTCCGGCGCGGCGCGCACCGCGGCCTCCAGCTCTGTGACGGCGGCCGCGTAGTCCTGGGCCTCGTTGAGCATGGCGCCGAAGTTGTTGCGCGCCTCCGCGAAGTCCGGCCGCAGCAGCGCGGCCGTCTTGAAGGACTCCAGGGCCTGGGGGCGCGAGTCGAGCGCCAGGTACACCAGCCCCAGCGCGTTGTGCGTGGCCGCGTCCTTCGGGTCGATGGCGCGGGCGTTCTCCAGCACCATGCGCGCCAGCTCGTGCTTGCCCTCGCGGTAATAGACCTGCGCCAGCACCTGCATGGCGCGCACGTGCCGCTCGTCCCCCTTCAGCGCCTGCTTGGCCTCGGCCGAGGCGCCCGCGTGGTTCTTCGCCTGGAGCAGGGTGATGGCCAGCGCGGTGCGCAGCGCCACCGCGTCCGGCTGGGACGACAGTCGCTCGCGCAGCTCGGCCTCCAGCTTCGCCGTGCGGCCGGTGCGGCCATACAGGCGCGCCAGGCAGTCCCACGCGGATTGCTGCTCGGGGGCCACGTTCAGCGCTTCGCGGTAGGAGCGCTCCGCGTCCGCTGGCTTTCCCAGCCGCTCCTGGACGATGCCCAGGTTCGTCCACGCGTAGTCCAGCTTCGGGTCCAGCTCGACCAGGGTGCGCAGCGCCGCTTCGGCCGCGGTCAGCTCTCCCCGGCGCGCAATCTCCACCGCCTCGACGAAGTCACGCTCGGGGCCGCGCGGCGCCTCCAGGCGGGGCAGGGGCTGCGGCCGCGTCTGCGCGGTGGCGCCCGCGTCCGGCGGTGTCGCGGCGGCGCCCGCGTCCTCGGTGGAGCCAGCCCTTTCGGGCGTTGGCCGGGTGACGGCGGGCGTGGTGGCGCACGCGGACAGCCAGAGGCTGGAGGCCAGCACCACGGAGGTCAGCGCACGGGCGCGGGAAAGACGCGGGCCAGGGCTCACTTCGTTCCCTCCCCGGACAGGCGCGGGCCCTCTTGCGTCGTGGAGCGAACGGGCCCGGTGAGGCTGCCCACCAGCCCATCCGGATAGGTGGCGTCCGCGGCCAGCGCCTGCTTGGGCTCCTTGAGCACCGGATACTCCTTGGGCCGGAAGCGGTTGAGGGACTCCAGCGTGCGGCGCGTCCACTCGTTGTTGAGGCGGTTCTTCCGCGCCTCGGCCAGCGTGGCGGCGTAGCTCTCCACGGCGGCCTCTTCCAGCGAGGTGGTCTGCTGGACCAGCGCGTCCTGGTAGACGACCACCGCCTCCTCGCCCATCCGCTTCACCTCCACCGGGACGGGCGTCTCGATGATGGTGTTGGCGAAGCGCTCCAGCGCGTACCCCCGGCGGTAGAGCGCGGCCAGCGTCCACTCCAGCTGCTTGTACGGGTAGACGCGCGCGTACGCGGTGTTGACGGACTTCACGCCGTTGCGCTTCGCCGTGAAGCTGCGCTCCAGCGCCTTGCCCTTGCCGCCAATCTTCAGCTTGTCGAACTTCTGGAACTCCAGCTCGGCCAACTGGAAGCGGCTGTAGGCGGCGGCATCCGCGGCCAGCGGGTGCGTGTCCGGCTGGAGCTTGCGCCGGTCGAACTCCGCGGCGGAGCGCTCCCAGGCGCGCTGTGCCTCGCGCGCGCTGCCCAGCTTCTGGTGGGCGTCGCCCATGCGCCGGTGCGCGTCCACCACCAGCTCCACCTGGCTGGACCGCGAGGCGAACTTGCGGACGAACTCCTGCAGCGCGCGGACCTCTCCGCGGGGGTTGCCCTGCTTCTCGTAGATGATGGCGGCGCGGTACTGATTCTTGGGCGCGTCCTCCGCCTTGGGGAACAGGTCCGAGTAGCGCATGAAGGCGGCGGCCGCCTCCGGGTAGCGCTGCTGGCCTTCCAACAGGCGCGCGGCGTTGAAGAGCGCGGCCTCCCGGTCCTTGGAGCCCGGGTAGTCCTTCACCAGCTTCTGGTAGCTGACGACGGCCTTGTCGAAGTCGTAGGAGTTCTCCGCGTTCACCGCCACGCGGAACAGCGCCCCGCCAGCCAGCGGCGACGACGGGTATTCGCGGTAGATGCGCTCGTACAGCTTCAGCGCGGAGTCGAAGCGGCGCGTGTTCTCATTCGCCACCGCGGCGTTGTTGAGGGCCTTGTCCGCGAACTCGTGGCGGGGTGACTCGTCCACCAGCTCGATGTACTTCGCCGCGGCCTCTTCGTACTTCGACTCGGCCATGAGCTGGTCGGCGAGCTTGAAGCGGCCGGCGAGCTTGAACTTCACCAGCTGCTTGTGCAGGTCGCTGGCCGGGTCGATGACCTTGTCGTTGCTGGCCAGCCGCGCGCTGATGGACTCCACGCTCCGCCAGTCCTCGTCGATGAGGAAGGTCTCGATGGTGAGGTTGGTGGCGTAGCGGGCCACCTCGTGGCTCGGGTACGCCTGGATGATGGCCTCGAAGCGGCGGCGCGCCTCGGGGAAGTCGTCGTGCGAGTAATGCAGCTCCGCGGCCTGGTAGGCGATGCCGGGCGCCTTCTCACTGCCGGGCAGCAGGGCCACGTAGGCGTCCGCGGCGGCCACCAGCTTCTGCTCGGTGGGCGCGAAGGGGCGGGGCTTCACCGCCTGGCCCTGGGGCCGCTCCGTCGAGCGCAGCGTCCTGGACTCCGGCACCGTGCCCGCCTGGACGTCCAGCGTGAGCTGCTGCTGCCACGCGAGCACCGCGTTGAGGGCCGCGTCCGGGCGGTGCTTGTTGGCCGCGTCCGTGTCGCGCACCTCTTCATAGACGCGCGCGGCGGCGGCGAACTGGAAGGCGTTGTAGAGGCACTCCGCGTAATAGAAGCGCATGTCGCCCGCGCTCTTCGTCCGCGGGAAGCGCTCCAGGTACGTGCCATACGCGCGGGCGGCGACGTCGAAGGCGCTCCGCGCCTGCTCGAACTTGCCTTCCTGCTTGAAGACCAGGGCCTGCTGGTGGTGGTACGTGGCGCTGCCGTAGAGGCTGCGCTCGGCCAGCGTGTTGGCGCGGGTGATGGCCGCCGTGTCGCCCTTGTTCTTCTCGTGCCAGGCGCCGCCGGGCTGGTAGAGGTTGGCCAGGGCCTCGGACTCGGCGAAGGACAGGCCCAGCAGGCGGTCCCGCTCGTAGGCCTGGACGATGCGCTGCTGCACCATGGGCGCGTCCGGTGCGTCCGGCGCCTTCTGCAGCACCCGGCGATAGGCCTCGATGGCCGGCGCGTGCTTCGTCTGGTCGAAGTAGACGTTGCCCAGCCGCTGGTACACCTCGGCCTCGTAGGGGCGTGGGCCACGCTCCGCGAAGAGCGCGTCCGCCCGGGTGATGCCGCCCCAGGCGTCGTCCGCCAGGGAGATGGCCACGTACTGGAGCGCTTCCTCGCGCAGGTCGCCGCCGGCCGCCGCGTCGCCCTTCGCCACGCGCTGGGCCTCGTAGAACTCCACCAGCGTCAGGAAGGACGCCACCGCCGGCTCGAAGCGGTCCATGCGGTAGTACGTCCAGCCGAGCTTGTAGAGCGCCTTGTCATAGAGCGGGTGCGAGGCGTCGCGCGTGGCGGCCTCGTAGGCCTGCGCGGCCTTGGGCAGTGCCCGTGGGTCCTCGTAGTTGTCGAACCAGTACTCGCCGATGCGCACCCAGGACTCGGTGGCGAAGCGGCTCTGTGGGTAGCGGGCGATGAGCTGCTCGTACGCGTGGAGGCTGTCGTCGTACTGGTCCTGCTTCTCCAGGCAGTAGGCCAGCAGGTACCAGGCGCCGTCGTTGAGGCGGTAGTCCGGGAAGGTGGCCAGCAGCTGCTGGTAGAGCGCGATGGACGGCGCGTAGTCCACGCGCGGCTCGGTGGGGAACTCCGCGCCGGGGTCCTTGTCGTGCGCCTCCAGCCGCTCCGCGTAGTCCCGCATCGCCAGCAGGTGGTCGTCCGACGAGCGCTCGTAATAGAGCTCCGCCAGGCGGAACATCACGTCCGGCGTGAAGCGCGGCTCGGCGGGGTAGCGGCGCAGGAACGCCTCGAACCGGGCGATGGCGTCCAGCCGCTCGCGGCGCTCCTGGGCCTCCAGGTCCTTGATGCGCTTCTCGTAGGAGGCCGCCAGCGCGCCACGCTTCTGCTCGTAGCGCCGCTCCACCAGCTCCTGCACCTCGCGGTGGAACTCGCGCGCCTCGGACTCGTAGCGCTCGAGCGCGCTGCTCACCTCCTGGAACAGCGCCTCCTGCTCGGGCGTGCGTCCCATGCCCAGGAGGTAGGGGGATGCGGGCGCGGCGGGAGCCTCCGCTGCGGACGCGGGGCCACCCAGGGCGAGCAGCGCGGCGACGAGACGGGCGCGCATCACTCCTTCACCTCGGACAGGACGTCCTGGAACTCGGCGTCCAGCTCGCGCAGGGCCTCGTCCTTCTGCGCGGAGAGCGTCTGGATGGCCGTCGTCTTGTCCTGCTTCTCGTTGAAGGCCACGTCCACCACGCCCACGTCCGCCTTGAGCACCAGGTCGTAGAGCTGCTGCCGCACGCGGCGGATGCTGTCGTAGGCGATGCGGCCCACCAGCTGCCGGGCGTCACCGGACACGGTGGCCACTTCGGCCTCGTAGCGCTCCAGGAGCTGTTGCTCGGCCACGACCTTCTCGCGGATGACGCGGCCCCGGCGCTCCAGCCGCTCGCGCACCACGACCCGGGCCGCCGTCACCCGCCCGCGCAGGACGTCCAGTCTGCCGCGCACGCCCTGGGTGCGCCGCAGCGTGGCCAGGACCTCCGCGTCCGCCCGGGGCTCCGCCTCGCGCAGGAGCGCGTGCTCGCGCCGCAGCGAATCAGCATAGGCGGTGCGGATGGCGCGCTCGCCGGCCAGGGTGGTGTCCACGGCGTTGCGCTCGTCCGCCAGTCGCGCGCGCGTGGCGGTCAGCTCCGCCTTGAGGTCCTTCAGCGTCTGGACCTCGGCCTGCAACTGCAGCAGGAACTCGCGCTCCTCGTCCGGAGGCGTCTGCCGGAGCGGCCGCGAGTCATCCACCCACTTGCGCACCGAGGCGGCGATGGCGTGGAGCGACTGGAGCTCGACGTCGAGCCGGTGGGCCTCTCGGTCCAACGCGTCCACGCGCCGCTGCATGCGCTCGCGGCGGTCCTCCATCGCCGTCAGCGTGGTGGGCAGCGCGGAGAAGCGGCGCTCCAGTGCCTCGCGCGCCTGCCGGGCCTCCGTCAGCCGCGCCACTTCGTCGGGCGTGAGCACGCCTTGCATCGCGAGCGTCTCCACCCGCACCAGCTCCGCCTCCGCCTGGGTGAGGGAGGTGTCGACCGCGTCCGCGCGCGCGTTGACTTCCTGCAGCTCCGGGAAGGTCTCCAGGCCGCGCGTATCCAGGGCGTGGAGGATGCGCTGGGCAATGGCCGCGGCCTCGCTCCGGCCCCGGCGACCGCTGTCGAGGTCCTCCACCAGCCGCACCGCGTCCGTCACCTCGCGCTGTGTGGTGGCGTACTTGAGCACCAGGTGCGGCAGCACCGTGCGCATGTCCAGCGGGCCGTCCGCGCGCACCAGCAGCCGGTCGAAGTACGCCACCGGGTCGCTGTGCGAGCCCAGCAGCGCGTCCACCTGCTCCCTGGGGGGACGGAAGGTGTCGATGACGTGGGTATAGGCGTCGGTCGCCTCGTCGTACCGGCGCAGCTTCTGGAGCAGGTGGCCCTGGAGGATGCGGCCTTCGGCCGCGAGCTGCGAGTCGGGCGCCACCAGCAGCAGGATGTCGATGGCGTTCTTCGCCTGCTGGTAGTGGCCCTGGCGCACGTGGACCCAGGCGGATTCGTAGAGCGCGTCCGGGAAGGACTCGCTGTCACGCGGCACCTGGCCGTAGCGGTCCAGCGCGTCGTCGAAGCGGCCCGTCTCATACAGCAGCCGCCCCAGTGACATCAGCGCCAGCTCGCGCACGCGGCGGGACTCCTCCTCTGGCGTGGGCGTGGCGCGGCGAGGTCCCGTCTTGCCCGGAGCGGCCTGGGCGGCCTGAGCGGAGGGTGGGGTGGCCAGCTGCTGGAAGCGGGTGATGGCCGCGGGCAGGTCACCTTCCTGCACGGACAACACGCCCAGGTGGTAGGCGGCCTGGAGCTGGAAGGCGCCGTCGGGCACCTGCGCCAGCGGCGTGAAGGCGGCGCGCGCCTGGGCGACGCGGTCCGCGGGAGCCAGGTCCGTGCGCCGGAACAGCCACTTGGCGTGGACGTAGGCAATCTCCGGGGGCAGCTGTCCGCCGGACAGCGCGCGGGCCTGCGCCACGTAGGCCTCGACACCGTCGAAGTAGTTGAGGCGGCCAGCCACCGTCAGGTAGCGCGACAGGGCCTCGCGGTAGTGCCCGGAGGTGGGGGGCAGGGCCAGCAGCTCGCGCAGGTACAGGCGCGCGCCAATGTAGTTGCGCTGCGCCAGGAGCGAGTCCGCCAGAAAGAAGAGCGCGTCCGGATAGCGCGGATGCGAGCGGAAGCGCGGGTCGCTCACCAGGTCGTAGAAGAGGACGGACGCCGCCGGCCAGTCGCCCAGCAGGTAGTGGATTTCGCCGTCGGAGTAGCGGCGCGCGCGGGCGTCGTCGTCACTGGGCTCGGCGCGCTGGGTGAACTGCGTCTCCACGAAGCGGAGGTTCTCCTCGACGCCGAGCAGTCCCGCCTCCACCGCGTCGAGCCGCGGCGACAGGTCGCGCGCGGTCGGCGGGGGCGCGGGCACCTGCGCGGGTTCGGCGGAACGGACGGCCGCCGGCCCCAGCAGGGCCGCCGCGAGAGCGAGGGCACGGAGTGACGCGTTCACCGTCTGGCCCTCTACTGCCCGGGAATGGAGCGGGTGACGGGCGGCGGCGCGGCCTTCCGGCCCGACTCACGAGCGACGGAGACGTCATAGCGCACCGCGGGCCGGTCCTTCAGGTCCGTGGTGATGCCGCCCTGCTCGTAGCCCACGACGTGCACGGTGGAGGTCTTCCCCGGCTCGGAGTTGAAGGTGTAGCTGGACTGCACCTTGAACTTGTAGCCCTCCAGGTAGCTGAACACGCCGTAGCCCTTGCCCCGGTACACGAGGCGCACGGCGAGCTGGTGCTGCCCGGGGACGATGCGGCCGTTGAAGACCTCGAAGCGCTCGCGCTTGCCCAGGTCCGTCTGGCCCTCTTCATCCACCTGCGTGTAGACGGGCGCGCCGTCGAGCGCGTACGCCACCGACTCCAGCTCGAAGGAGCCGCCCATCTCGTTCTTGTGGAGGATGACGGCGCGAGCGCCGGTGGAGACGTCACCGCCCAGCACCGTCTCCTGCAGCAGCAGCAGGCGCGCCTTGGAGCGGTAGATCTTCTCCTTCAGGTCGACGACGTTCTCCTCCAGCGTCTTCACGCGGGTGTCGAACGCCTCGTCCGCGGTGGCCTGCGCGGAGGGAGGAGCGGAGGCGGCGGGCTCCTGCGCGAGCGCCGGCCCACAGAGGGCGGCGCCCAGCAGGGCGAGGAGCGGGAAGGTGGCGGCGACACGCACGGTACGACCTCAGTGGGCAGACGGTCCGACCTGACGGCAAGAGAGGACATAGCACCCTTGCCTGTAGGACGTCTTGCCACGCCGTGGGCGGGGACCGGGGTCGCCCGCCTGGGCGCTTGCTTCAACCACCCTTCTTGAGCTCGGTGAGGACGAGCTTCGCCACGGCCTTGAGCGTGTCGAAGACGCCCACGCCCGTGGGGGCCACGGCCTGGTACTCCGGGATGTTGCGGGGGTTGAGCGCCTTGCGCATCTCCTCCACCGTCACCGCGTTGGGCAGGTCGCGCTTGTTGTACTGGATGACGTACGGAATCTTGTTCAGGTCGTAGCCCTGCTCCGCCAGGTTGATGCGGAGGTTCTCGAGCGACTCCATGTTCGCTTCCATACGTTCAATCTGGCTGTCTGCCACGAACACGACACCGTCCACGCCCTTGAGGATGAGCTTGCGGCTGGCGTCGTAGAAGACCTGACCGGGCACCGTGTACAGGTGGAAGCGCGTCTTGAAGCCGCGAATCTCACCGAGCGACAGCGGCAGGAAGTCGAAGAAGAGCGTGCGGTCCGTCTCCGTGGACAGGGAGATGAGCTTGCCCTTCGTCTCCGCGGCGGTCTTGTTGTAGATGTACTGAAGGTTCGTCGTCTTCCCGCAGAGCCCGGGCCCGTAATAGACAATCTTGCAGTTGATTTCGCGGGATGAGTAATTGATGAAGGACATGGCTTCCCGGGTTACTCGCTGAAGAGGTTGTCGATATCGTCGTCGGAGATCTCGGCGAAGGGCGACCCAGCTCCAGGACTGTCCGTCTTCTTCACCAGGCTCTCGAAGATCTTCGTGAGCTCGTCGCTGGCCTTCTTGATGCGAAGGCGGACGAGGCCGAGGCTGGTGCGGTTGTCGAAGATGACGACCAGCACGACCCGGCTGCCGACGATGGTCATGTACAGCGAGTCCTTGGCCCCCTCGTGGAACTGGTTGGGGAACTCGTTCTCCCCAATCAGCTTGGCCAGGCCTCCCATCGCCGCCACGTTGCCGGCCGTCAGCGAGGCCAGTGACGTGGTGTCGATGTTCTGCGTCTGACCCGCGGAGGAGATGAGCTGCCCGTTCTTGTCGACGAGGAAGACCACCTTCGCGTTCGCGTCCTTGGTAAGCCGGTCGCAAACGGCGTTGATCTTGGTGAACTCCTCTTCGTACATCACCAGTTGCGTGCCCATGGGCGTATGCGCTCCTCAGCGTTCGCTCGCCCCGCTCATGGCGACGCTCCGATGTTTCTAGAGTGAATCCACGAGGTTAGACGAGGCGCTACCGACCGTCAGGATGCTTAGCAAAGCGTCTCCACTCCAGCAAGAAGCCTTCCGCTTCCTGAAGGAGGTTCCGTGCCCGTTCCCATGCCCTCCGGACGCCCTGTGGGGTGGAGGCCACGGATCCGCACCCTGCGCGCGAGGGGGTGGAACGGGCTTGTCCCCCGGGGTTGGGGGCCTTCCCGGCTTTCTCTATACTCCGCCGCGTTTTGCCGCTTCCGCTTCTCCCGCGTTGCTCCGTGGCGCGCCTGGCGCTGGTGCTCCTCGTCATGCTGGCCATGCCCTCCGCCCACGCGGAGGCGGTGGCCGAGCACGCCTCGTTGCGCCTTCGCTATGGGCTGTCCCTCCGTGACGGCCGTCAGGCGGATGTAGGGCCCGGGCTCACCTATGAGGGCTTCACGCCGAACGACGTGGAGGCCGTGGGCACGGCGTGGCTGGGCACGTCCTGGCTGGGCG
>NZ_JABXEP010000299.1:0-3536 GCF_013372605.1 Myxococcus sp. AM009 | reverse complement strand
TGCCCTCGGGGGCACGGGGATTGGGGAGCGGAGTCTTCATTCCCGTATTATCGGTGGAAAACGGGAAAAGATTTGCGCCCTGCCCCCGAGGGCATGTCGGACCCCTGAGGTAGGAATTCCTGGACACGCTGTTTCAGGTGGGGTTCCACTTGGGGAGGCAGGACAGATGATAGAGGGGGAGAGGCGGCTGGCCTGGGGAGTCCCGGAATGGGGAATCAAACGAAGCGTCCCGCGACCTATGAAGACCTGATGGCGCTGCCCGAGAACATGGTCGGGCAGATCATCGACGGTGAGCTCATCGCGCTGCCGAGGCCCGCGAGTCCGCATGCGGTGGCGCACTCCGTGCTGGGCGGTCTGCTTGTCTCCCGTTTTCAGGTCGGGCAGCGAGCGCCGGGAGGCTGGTGGATTGTTACCGAGCCCGAGCTGCACTTCGGTCAGGACGTCCTGGTGCCGGATATCGCGGGATGGCGCCGCGAGCGCATGCCGGTGATGAAGCGAGTGCCGTTCTTCACGTTGGCGCCGGACTGGGTCTGTGAAGTGCTGTCACCGTCGACCCGGAAGCTGGACAGGAACCGCAAGCGGGAACTCTACGCGCGCGAAGGCGTGGGGCACGTGTGGCTGGTGGACCCCGCCGTGAAGACGCTGGAGGTCTTCGCACGGCGGGAAGGCGATTGGGTCGTGCGGGGGCAGTACTCAGGGGATGCGTGTGTGCGCGCCGAGCCGTTCGAGGACCTGGAGTTGGACCTGGGCGCGCTGTGGCCCCCGGAGCTGGAGGCGCCGTGACGTGGATTACGGCTTCGTGGGGCGCGTGCTGATACCGAAGTGCTCCGCGTGCTCGCGCCACGCTGCCCGTGCCTCGTCGAGGCTCACCTCCTGGAACCGGACAGCGGCGCCTGGACGGCGAGCGCACAGCCGGCCCCAATCCGCGCGAATGACCGTCGCGATGAGTGGATAGCCGCCCGTCGTCGGATGGTCGGGCCCCAGCACGATGGGCGTTCCTGACAGCGTCACCTGGATGGCCCCGCGAACCATGGGGCGCGACGTGCCCGTGCCCTCGTCGCCATGGGTGAGCGCTGGCCCCTGGAGGCGCATCCCCACGCGGTCGGTGGCAGCGGACACGGTGAAGGCGCCCGACAGCAGGGTGGCCACGGTTGCTGGCTCGAAGCGGCGGTTGTCCGGCCCGAGCGTCACGCGGATGGGCGCCACGGCATCCAGCGCCGCACCGGGCGCCCGCGTCTCGGCGCGCGTGTTCGCGTCACCCAGGGGCAGGCTGTCTCCCGAACGCAGCAGGCGGCCTTCGTGCCCGCCCAGGCGTGCGACCAGCAGCGTGCCGTGTCCTCCCAGCACCTCCGGCACCGCCAGCCCGCCATCCACCGCGACATAGCGCACGCTCGTCGACTCGGGCGCGGGGACGGTGAGGCGCGCCCCATCCGCCACCGTGAAGGCGCGGCCGTCCATGGACACGCGGACGCTTCGGCCACGGGCGCGCAGCTCCAGCCGGCCGAAGGCTTCCAGCGCCGCCGCTCCACTCGCGTTGCCCACGGCGAGGTTGGCCACGGCGAGCAGCTCCGGGACCAGCGGTCCGCCCGGAGGCACGCCGTGGTGCATCTGCCCGGGCCGTCCCGCGTCCTGCACCGTGACGGGCGCACCCACGCTCGTGATGTCCAGCCAGCCCGTCATCGGTCCACCCGCTCGAAGCGCACCCGGTCCCCGAGCTGAAGCACCGAACCCTGCTCGGGCGTGAAGGCGGTGAAGTCCAGCGCGGTGCCGATGAGGTTCCAGCCTCCCGGCGACGCGAAGGGATACACCCCCGTGCGCCCACCGGCGATTCCCACCGCCAGGGCGGGCACCCGCGTGCGGGGCGTGGCCAGCCGGGGGACCGCGATGCTCGGGTCGACCTCTCCCAGATAGGCAAACCCAGGGAGGAAGCCCACGCAGCGCACCGTGTACTCGCGCGCCGTGTGACGCCGCGCCACCTCGTCCTCGGTGAGGCCCGCGCGCTCCGCCACCGCGCGCAAGTCCTGCCCGTCGTAGCGCACGGAGATGGTCGTGAGGGGCCGTCCTGCCCCCGGCGCTGGAATGCGCAGCAACCGGGCCAGCGCGAGCCGAGGCTCCTCGGGGGGGGCCTCCGGGGCGAAGTACACGCAGGCGTGTTCCTCGGTGATGACGGCGTCGAGGACACCGGGCATGGCACAGAGCGCCTCGCGCGTGGCGCGTCGCTCCAGTCCCTCGGGGAGGACCAGTCGCAGGGCGCCGTCGCCCAGGGGCTCGGAGCGGAGCGCGAGCGCTTCCAAGGTGGCGCGGACCTCGCGCGCCAGCGCCACCGCGCCGGGCGTGTCGCCATGAACGCAGACGGTGTCCACGGTGCCGCCGGTGGCCAGGCGCACGGTGTTGGCCCGCGCCTGGGCGTGGTCGGTCAGCACCGCGCCGGGCTGTCCTCGGGGAATCAGCGAGCCGTCTGGCCGGGTGCCCCGGTCCGCGAAGCCTTCGCGGGCGTAGGCCAGTCCCGCCGCCAGGGCCGCGTCATGCAGAGCGCCCGTGCCGGGGCCAATGAAGGTGGCGGCGGTCCCCAGCGCCTCCACCACGCCCGCCACCACCGCGCGGGCCAGGGCCGGTGTGGCATTCGCCGCGTGGTACAGGGCGCCGTGAGGCTTGGCGTACGTCACGGGCAGCTGACGGTCCGCCGCCAGCTTCGCGAGCCGGCCGCACTGCGCGGCCACTTGCGCTTGGAGGTGCTCCGGCGTGACGTCGAGCGCGCGGCGGCCGAAGCCCTCGCGGTCTTCGTAGGAGGGGTGTGCGCCCGCGCGCGTGCCGTGCCGCTCGCACAGCGCCAGCGCGCGGCGCATGGACCCATCGTCTCCGGCATGCCCGCCGCAAGCGATGTTCGCCACATGGGCCAACGCGTAGAGCTGTTCGTCTTCACCAGGAAGCTCGCCCAGGTCGACGTTGAGGAGGCACTTCGTCATGCGGCGCACCGTACGCGAGCGGCGGCGCGGGTGCAGCCGTCCCTGTAGCCGCAGACGCTGGCGAGCCAGCCGACGGTGCGGTGGGAAGTCTCACGCACCACCCCGGGGCTGGGGCCGGTTGGCACCGGGGTGGTACGCGCCCAGCGAGTGCCTCGACGAGGTGCCCGCTGAGAACTTCCAGACGGGATACGCCAGCAGGGGTTTTCCTCGGTCATTTCCGGGACGTCTTTTCGCGTGCGCTGGGGGCGCGGCTCAGCGCGGGGAGGAGGGAAGCGAGGCCAGGCCGCCCGCCTTCACCCAGCGCACCAGTGCGCGCGCGGTCTTCTCGTCAATCAACTCCGCGTAGGTGGGCATGGGCGTGCCGGGGAGGAACTGCTCGGGGTTGCGCACCCAGCGGACCAGGTCGGCCTCGCTGCGCGTGGCGACCTTGTCGAGCCGGTCGTGGTAGCGCGCGCCCGGGGCGTGGCAGCTCGCGCAGCCAAACCGCACGAAGAGGGCGGGAGCGTCCACCTTGGGCTCGACGGAGCGCGGCTTGCGGGTGGGGGCGGGCTTGCTGGCCAGCGCCGTGGG